>JAOTYQ010000890.1 GCA_029861725.1 Acidimicrobiia bacterium
TCGTGCACAACAAGCTCGTCGTCGACCGCTTCGTCGACCGGGGGGTGGTCTTCGTCGACGACATCGCCGAGGTCCCCGAGGGCAGGCCGATCATGCTCTCGGCCCACGGCTCGGCCCCCGAGGTGGTGTCCGCCGCCAGGGCGCGGGGCAGCTACGTGGTCGATGCGGTGTGCCCCCTCGTCACCAAGGTCCATCACGAGGTCAAGGTCAGGGCGGGCAAGGGCTATCAGATCGTGTACATCGGCCACGAGGGCCACGAGGAGGCGGTCGGGACGATGGCGGTGGCACCCGACGCCATCCATCGGGTCGAGTCGGCCGAGGACGTGGCCGCCCTGCCCGACTTCGACGCGCCGACCGCCCTGCTGGCCCAGACCACGCTCAGCCACCGGGAGTGGGCCGATGTGGCCGACGCGGCCAAGGCCCGCTATCCCGATCTGTTCACCCCGGCCCGCAGCGACCTGTGCTTCGCCACCACCAACCGGCAGTCGGCGCTGATGGCGGTGGCCGACCGGTGCGACGCGTTCGTGGTGATCGGCTCAGCCAACAGCTCCAACACCAACGCCCTGGCCGAGCTGGCGGCCGAGGCCGGCTGCGAGCGAGTCTTCCGGGTGAACGGCCCCAACGAGCTGCCGGACGACCTCCGTGGCGTAGTCGGCGTGACCGCCGGTGCGTCGGCCCCCGAGGACGTGGTGACCGCGGTGATCGACTTCCTCGCGCCGGTCGACGGGGTCGAGGAGGTGCGGATCACCAACGAAGACGAGTACTTCCCACCGCCCCGGAACCTGCGCGAACTGTTGTCGGCTCTCGACGTCGTGTCGACGCTGGGGCTCGGCGGTCCGGTGAGCGACCGGCCCGACCTCGACGACCGCAGGATCGGCGCCTCCGACGTCCTGGCGACGCTCTGAGCGGGCCGCGGCCGAGCGGTCGCATGCCGCCGGTCAGACCCCGGCGCGGATCTGGGCCTCGTCGAACAGCGCTTGCAAGTCGCCGCTGAGCTGCTCGGTCAGCCGGCGAACGTCGGATCGCTTCACTCGGGACCCGTTGTCTCGGGTGACCGGGTGGATCGGCTCGCCGATCACCAATGCGATCTTCCGCGGTCGGGCCCACCACGCCCCCTTCGGCATCGCCCGCTCGGCCCCGCCGATACCGACAGGAACGATCGGCACCTGAGCTCGGCACGCCAGGAACGCCGCCCCCTCCTTGAGCGGCTCCACGAGCAGCGGGCCCTCCTGCCGAGTCGACTCGGGGAACACCACGAGCGGCTCTCCGTTCCGCAGGACCCATTCCGCCAGGCGGAGCGCCGTCCGATCCGTAGCCGAGCGCTCGACCGGGAACCCGCCCATCGCCCGCAAGAACCAGCCGAGGACCGGGATCTCGAAGTAGTTCTCGGCTCCCATGTACCGGAGCACTCGGGGACCGGCCAGCGACACCATTGGGGTGTCGATGATCGAGCGGTGGCCGCCTGGGGCCACGATGTAGCCCCCGCTGAGCGGCACGTGCTCGCGCCCGGTTACTTCGACTCGAAACCAGGCCGCCGACACCGCACGCAGTACACCACGTATCGCCCGATAGACGAGGCGGGGGGCGCCAACGAGCTCCAGCGAGATCTCCGCGCCGGCGTCGTCGGAGGCGGTAGAAACGGTGGGCTCAGCCACGCACTTCCTCCACCACGGCGGCCACGACCTCATCGACCGTCAGATCGGTGGTGTCGAGCACCATCGCCCCTTCGGCCCGACGCAACGGATCGTGCCGGCGCTCGGAGTCGAAGCGATCCCGCCGGGCCAGCTCGGCCGCCACCCCCGAGGTGTCGTCGGTGTCCTCGTCCCTCGCCCTGCGAGTGGCCCTCGTCGCCGCCGCAGCGGTCAGGTAGACCTTGAGCTGGGCGCTCGGGAACACGACCGTGCCGATGTCCCGCCCTTCGAGCACGCCGCCACCCCGCTTGCGGGCCCACTCCCGTTGACGTGCGACCAGCTCGGCTCGTACGTCCTGGTTGGCCGCCACCACTGAAACCACGGCGGAGACGTCGGGACCTCTGATCTCGGTGGTCACATCGGTCCCGTCGACGATCACGGTCCCGTCGGGAGCAAGATCGATCGCCGTCTCCCTGGCCACCTGCGCGACCGCGTCGTCG
>JAOTYQ010000266.1 GCA_029861725.1 Acidimicrobiia bacterium
GATGCCGGCGCCGACCGGGCTGGGCCCCGGCGGGCAACCGCAGCCGCTCCACCAACCGTCGCCGCTGCAGGCCCGCCCGTTCGCTGGCACCGGCGGCCAGCCGACTCAGCCGGCCCGGTCGAACAGATCCGAGCGGCTCCGGGTGTTCGGCGCCGCGTTCGGTGCCACGCTGCTGGTCGGCGGGCTGCTCATCTTCGTGATCAGCCGGATCACTCGTGGGGACGAGGGATCGACACCCTCCGACGTCACGACCGTCGCCACGCTGTCGCCTGAGACCGACCGGCCGGACCGCGAGTCCGGAGCGGCCATCGGTGACGACACCGCCGACCCCGCCGGCGCTGAGGACCAGGAATCGAGCGGACTCACCGAACTCAGCGACCTCGGCGACCAGGAGGGTGACAACGAGAACGAGACCGGTGGAGACGGCGCCGGCCAGCTCACTCCACTGGCGCTACCGCTCGGCGTCGAGGACTTCGGCCTCGGCGAGCCGACGCTGACCCAAGCCGACACCGACGGTCCAGCGGTCCCTCAGTACTGCGACAACACCCCGGTCACGACCGGACTGGTCGATTGGGAGGGCGAGACCTACTCCGATGCCGCCGGCTTTCCGGTCGTCTTCCAGGAGCTCGTGCGCTTCGACACCGCCGCTCAGGCCTCGGCCTACATGGCATCTTACGTCGCAACGGTCAACTGCTCGGAGTGGGTCATCCCCGGAGAGGAGGGAGGACCCGACGTCGTGGTTCGGCCGGAGGTCGTGGCTGTACCGGCCGCCAACCACGGCGACGCCACAGAAGAGATCACCTTCGAAGCTCAGGCTGATTTCCTGACCCTGGTGGCGCGGGCTGCCCTGGTTCGCAAGAACACCGACGTGTACCTGATGTCCGTCACCTCGATCCTGACCAGCGACGTCGATGAGCTCGACCGGTTGCTGGCCTTGGCCATCGATCTTCTCGGCTACTGAACCGGCCGCTCTCCAGCCGCCCTGCCGCCGCCAGCGCCAATGTCTCTCCGCCAGACACCGTCGCCCGACCGTCGTCGAACCCCTGATTGGGTCACGTCGATCGGTGAGCGGCTCCGGGGACCGCACCAACAGCTCATCCTCGCCGGTACTGCCACCGCCTTCGTCTTCGTTGCGGTGCTGGTCCTGATCTTCTTCGCCCTGACCGGCGAGGAACGGACGCCAGCGGCGCTCGACGAGTCGCCAGCAGCGGCCGCTCCGCTGCGGCTGCCGCTCGACCTCGAAGACATCGGGTTCGACGACGGGACCATCACCGACATGGTCGCCGGCGAGGGCCCCACCGCTCTCAGCTTCTGCGACAACGCTCCCACGACCGAGGGGCTCGGCGAGTGGTCGGGCAACCGACTGACCGAGACCGGTGGCCGCCGACGGGTCGCCCAGCTACTGGTCCGGTTCCGCACCTCGAGCGACGCTTCGGCGTATCTGGGGTCCCACTCGTCGATCGTCGACTGCGAGAGCTGGGATACGACAACCGGCGACGAGACCGTCCGCTTCACGGTCACCGAAGTCGCCCCGGAGCTCGTCTACGGCGACGGGACGAAGCAGTTCGAACTCCAGGCCACCACGGTCGGCCCCGACCTGTTCCTCCGTATGGTGATGATCCGGTCCGGACCGGAGATCGCCCAGTTCACGATCGTGTCGGCCAACCGTCAGGACCTCGCCCTCCTCCAGCCCCTGGTCGCCACCGCCGTGTCCGAACTCGGCTACTGAGCGGACAGCGTCAGCCGAGCGCCCAATCGATGCCCGGGTTCCTGCCGCGCTCTTCGGCCGCCCGGAAGCGACGGGCAGCGGCCAAGGTCGCCCGTCGTAACGCATCTTCCGGCTCGATGCCACGGTCCTGAGCGAGCCTCACCACCGCTAGCAGGACCCTCCCGAAGTCGTCGCCGCCTGCGTCGGCCGGCAGTACTGCCTCCAGCCGGCGGCCGAGCGCGCCCGGGTCGGCCGCCGCCCCGGCCTTGGCCGCTCGGCTGAGCAGCTTGGCCGCCAGGGCGAGCGCCGGTAGTCCGGTGGGGATCCCGTCCAAGGCGGAGCTCCGCTGCTTCTCGTCGTCCTTGATCCGCTCCCAGTTGGCGACGACGTCGTCGGGTCCGGCCACCTGGAGCTCGGTGAACACGTGCGGGTGGCGTCGCACCATTTTCTGGTGCACACTTCGGGCGACGTCGGCGATCGTGAATTGGCCGGCTTCGGTGGCGAGCTCGGCGTGAAAGAGGATCTGGAACCACAGGTCGCCGAGCTCCTCCTCGAGATGCTCGTACCCAGCGCCGTCACTGCTGGCACCCATGCCCACGGCTTCGAGGGCGTCGAGCACCTCGTAGGTCTCCTCGACCAAGTAGGGACGCAGCGAGTCGTGGGTCTGCTCCCGATCCCAGGGGCATTGCTGGCGGAGCCGGTGCATCAGCGCCACGGTGCGGGCCAGCTCCTGGCCCACCGGAGCGATGACCTCGGGCAGGTAGAGGGAGGTCAGGTGGTCGGGTTCGACGAGCCGGTCGAGGTCGGGCCAGGACACCTCGGCGATGTGCTCGTCGTCGGTGCCGAGCCGCTGGAGCACCACCGCCCGCTGCTCGTCGCCGGCGTCGATAGCGAGCTTGATGTCCGACAGCACCCACCGGTCGTGCACGTGGGCAACGAGCAGCGGCCCGCGCTCGCTCGCGGCCTGCACCGCGAATTGGTGGCCATCGATCAGCCGTACCGACTCCTCGACCGGGTCGATGCCGAGCCGGGCCCAGACCTCGTCGAGGAACGAGAGCGACGGGAGCACGTCGAGCTCCACTCGATCATCGGCCTGGAGGCGCCGCACCGAGCTCTCGAGGACGAGCGGCGAGCCGGGGACGGCGTAGACAACACCGCCCTCTGGCCGCTCGAACGCGGCCTCGACCAAGGTCTCGGCGATCTGCCGGTAGACCTCGGCGAACGACTCGGCCCGATCGTAGAGGTGATCGAATGTCGCGGCGGTCGGCGGGGCCAGCGAGGCGGTGGGATGGCGCGACGTGCGCAGGTAGAGGGCGTCGGCCCCCTGCAGCGCGTCGACGGTCGCTGCGGTGACCCGGTCCGATCCACCCGGTCCCAGCCCGCAGACCGTGAGCCGGGCGGTCAACTCTGGACGGGGATGATCGTCAGCTGGGTCGTGTCCCAGGTGCCGACCCGCTCGTCGACGGTGACCACGGCGGTGGTCAGGCCTTCGGTGAGGCGCTCCTGGGCCATCTGGTCGCCGTTGACCTCGAACCGCTCGACGAGGATCACGTGGAACCCGAACTGGGTCTCCACCGGGCCGACGAACGCGCCGAGCTCGGCGGCGGTGACCGCATCAGCGAACTCCGCGACGTAGTTCGCCACAGGGGCGCAGCCGAGATCGCCCCCGTTGGGGCCGGTCGGGCCGGTCGAGCGCTCGGCAGCCAATGTGGCGAAGTCGGCCCCGCCCTCCAGCTCGGTCAGCACGTCGCCGGCGTCGGTTTCGGTCTCGAGGAGGATGTGTCGAACGCACGGGTTGCCGTCGCGCAACCCGGCGGTGCTGGCCAGGGCCGCCGACAGTGCGATCTGGCGGGCCTGGAGCCCGGCGATGAACGGCAGGTACGGGACTTCGCCGAAGAGCCGTTCTGCGTCGGCAGCCGGATCGGATGAGCTGCTCAGGAGGCCCTGGAGCTGATCGAACAGCAGCGACCTCGCCTCGTCGAGGTCGCCGTCGGAGGGCTCGGAGTCGAGCTTGGCCAGCTCGTTGTCCATGACCTCGCCGAGCACGGTCTGACTGAGCACGACCGCTTCGAATCCAGGCGGGACGACGCCCTGGTAGACGAGCTGCACGAACTCGTCGTTGGCTCGTGTCGGTCCGACGATGTCATTGAGCGGACCGTGCAGCAGCTCGGCCGTCGAGCCGTCGCTGAACTCCAGGGTGACGGCGACGTCGGCGGCCGCCGCCGTGGTCGGTGGAGCGGTGGCTGGCGGGAGCGTCGTCTCAGCCTGCTCGGTGGTTTCGGTCGCCGACTCGTCGGCGGCTTCGTCGCCCTCGGAGGCCGCCCCGTCGTCGTCGGCCGCCGCCTCGGTGGTGGCTTCGGTACCGCCGTCGGCCGTGACGTCGTCCCTGCTCACCCCGCACGATGCGGCGAAGACGGCGAGGATCACGAACAGAATGGCGGGACGACAGCGCACACCGTGCAGGGTATCGACTCGGCGCTCAGGCTGGAGACTCGGGCTCGACGACGGCCGAGCCAGGTGGCCGATAGTGAGGTTGGATCCCGTGAGGGACGGTGGCTTCAGCTGACCGTCCAGGTGGCGCCCGATTGGAGGAGTGCCTCGAGGTCACCAGGCCCCGACTGCTCGTTCGCGGTCAACAGCTGGTTGTTGACCGACTCGGCGTACTCCGGGGCTTCGATGGCGCGGAACACACCGAACGGGGTCGGCGAGTGGTTGTCGTTGGCCAGGTTGCCCAACGCGAACGCCACCGACGGATCGTCGAGTGCTTCGTCGTGCACGGCGAGAGCTTGCTCGCCGACGTCGTCGATCTTCACGACCTCGGCCGCCCCACTGCTCGTCGTCACACCGTGCTCGTTGTCGGCGCCGAAGCGGATCGGTTTACCGTGTTCCAGTTCGATCATCATCGCGTCGCGGTTGGCCCGCTTGAGGATCGGATCGTAGGCACCGTCGTTGAAGACGTTGCAGTTCTGGTAGATCTCGACGAAGGCGGCGCCCCGATGGGCATGGGCCCGGCGGAAGATCTCGATCATGTGCTTGCGATCGAGATCGTGGGTGCGGGCCACGAACGTGGCGCCAGCCCCGACGGCGACACTGATCGGGTTGAACGGCCGATCGACCGAGCCCATCGGCGTCGACTTGGTCACTTTGCCGACCTCGCTGGTCGGTGAGTACTGGCCCTTGGTCAGCCCGTAGATCTGGTTGTTGAACAGCAGTACCTTCAGGTTGACGTTGCGCCGCAGGGCGTGGATCAGGTGGTTGCCCCCGATCGAGAGCATGTCGCCGTCGCCGCCGACGACCCACACATCGAGGTCGGGACGGGCGACGGCCAGTCCGGTGGCGATGGCCGGAGCCCGACCGTGAATCGTGTGCATGCCGTAGGTCGACATGTAGTACGGGAAGCGGGCGGCGCAGCCGATGCCCGACACGAACACGGTGTTCTCGCGCTTGACGTCGAGCTCGGTGTGCAGGAACTGCATCGCGGCGAGGATGCCGTAGTCGCCACAACCCGGACACCAGCGCACGTCCTGGTCGGAGGTCCAGTGGCCGCGGTTGGTTGGGTCGAGCGTCACGTTGGTCGACATATCAGATTCCTTCCCGAATGGCGGCGACGAGCTCCGCAGCGGTGAACGGCACGCCCATGACCTTGTTGATGGGCTTGGCGTCGACCAGGTACTCGGCCCGCAGCAAACGAACGAGCTGTCCCTTGTTGAGTTCCGGGACGAACACGGTTCGGTATCCGCCGAGGATCTCGCCCAGGTTCCGGGCGAAGGGATGAAGATGGGTGAGGTGGATGGTGTGGCAGGCAACGCCGTCGGCCCGCAGCCGCTCGGCGGCGGAGGTGATGGCCCCCTTCGTCGAGCCCCAACCGACGATGAGGAGGTCGGCGTCGCCCGCACCCTCGACCTCGACGGGTGGGATGTCGTCGGCGATCCCGTCGATCTTGGCCTGGCGGATGTCGGTCATGGCGCCGTGGTTGGCCGAGTCGTAGCTGACGTTGCCGGTGATGTCGGACTTCTCCAAACCACCGATTCGGTGCTCCAGACCAGGCGTCCCGGGAATGGCCCATGGCCGAGCCATCGTGTCGGGGTCGCGAAGGTAGGGCAGAAAGATCGGCTCATCGTTCTCGTCGGTGCCGTTGGTCTCGGTGGTGAACTTGACGCTGATGTCCGGGAGGCTGTCCATACTGGGCAGCTTCCAGGGCTCGGAGCCGTTGGCCAGGTACCCATCGGTGAGGAGGATGACCGGTGTCCGGTACTTGAGGGCGATCCGCGACGCCTCGATCGCCATGTCGAAACAGTCGGCCGGGGTCGACGCGGCGACGATGGGCAGTGGGGCCTCACCGTGACGGCCGTACATCGCCATCATCAGATCGCTCGCCTCGGTCTTGGTTGGAAGGCCGGTCGAGGGTCCGCCCCGCTGAACGTCGACGACGACCAGCGGTAGCTCCACGCTGACTGCGAGTCCCATCGTCTCGCCCTTGAGGGCGACACCGGGCCCGGACGTCGTGGTGAAGGCGAGGTGCCCGCCGAACGCAGCGCCGAGGGCGGCACCGACGCCGGCGATCTCGTCCTCGGCCTGGAACGTGCGGACCCCGAAGTTCTTGTGGTTCGACAGCTCGTGCAGGATGTCCGACGCCGGAGTGATCGGGTAGCTCCCGAGGAAGACCGGCAGCTTCGCCAGCTGGCCAGCGGCGATCATCCCCCACGCCGTTGCCGTGTTGCCGGTCACGTTGGTGTACAGGCCCGGCTCCTGGGGGGCGGCCTTGACCTTGAACGGGCTGCCGAACATCTCGGTGGTCTCACCGAAGGCGTGGCCGGCCTTGAACGCCGCGGTGTTGGAGGCGACGACCGCTTCCAGCCGGGCGAACTTCGTCTGGATCCAGTCCAGCGTCGGCTCGAGGGGCCGAGAGTACATCCAGCTGATGAGACCGAGGGCGAAGAAGTTCTTCGACCGCTCGGCGTCTCGCTTCTTCACGTCGAGGTCGCTCGTCGCGTCGAGCGTGAGCTTCGTCATCGGGACGCGATGCACGATGTAATCGGCGAGGGAGCCGTCTTCTCGGGGGTCGGTCTCGTAGCCGGCCTTCTCCAGGTTGCGCTCGTCGAACGCATCGTCGTTGAGGATCAGGGTTCCGCCGGAACGGAGCCGCTCCAGCTCGCTCTTGAGCGCCGCCGGGTTCATCGCCACCAGCACGTCCGGGGCATCGCCCGGGGTGTGGATGTCGTGGTCGGAGATATGCACCTGGAAGGCGGAGACACCGGCCAGGGTGCCCTGCGGCGCCCGGATCTCGGCCGGGAACTCGGGCAGGGTTGCCAGATCGTTGCCAGCCAGGGCGCTGGCCGAGGTGAAACGATCTCCGGTCAACTGCATCCCGTCGCCGGAGTCGCCGGCGAAGCGAATGACGACGTGGTCGAGCTCGGTTTCGACCCGTTCGGCTATGTCTGTCACGTGATCCCCTGTTGTCCGGACTCGACTACCGCTCGGATGTGGCGTAGCCCAGCCCCGTTGCTGGAAGCGCCACCGCGGCTTCGAGACGTGGGAGCCATGCGGCGTTCACATGGCTTCACACGTAGTAACACGATGACACCCTTACATCGTCCGCAAAAATCGGAGACGCCCTTACGTTACCGTCCCCTCATCCTGGAACGGACATCCAGGCACATTGACTCCGGCCAACTCCCACGCGGGTTCTCGGGGGTGCCACCACCGGGCGGCGGAGGCCACTCCGACAGGCGCTCGAGACCGGCCGGTAACCGGCTCCACCAGCGGCCCGTCTCAGACCGACGTGCTGATCTGGACCGGTGTTGGCAGCTGGTCGAGGGGAAGGTGGCAGTGCACCGAGTGCCTGGTGCCGATCTCGATCTCCGGCGGCTCCTCGGTGTCACAGGTCCCGGCGATGAAGTACTTGCAGCGGGTGTGGAACACGCAGCCCGGAGGCGGGTCGGCCGGTGATGGTATGTCGCCCTCGAGGGGGATGCGGTCGTGGGCGACACCGTCGACGCTCGGTACCGCTGACAGCAAGGCCTCGGTATAGGGATGTACCGGGCCCTCGAAGATCTGATCGGTGGTCCCCAGCTCGACGATCCGGCCGACGTACATCACCGCGATCCGGTCGGCGAGGTACCGCACAACGCCGATGTCGTGGCTGATGAACAGGTAGCTCGTGCGCTCGTCCCGCTGGAGGCTGGCGAGGAGATTGAGGATCGCGGCCTGG
>JAOTYQ010000891.1 GCA_029861725.1 Acidimicrobiia bacterium
TACCCGCATCGGTTCCATTGCGTGATGGGGCTGTCGGTGCCGTGGCTGCCGATTGGACCGGGAATCGTGAACCCGCCGGGGATGGATGAGAACTTCTGGTACATCCGCTACTTCCAGAATCCTGGGGCGGCGGAGGAGGAGTTCGAGGCGGATGTCGATCGGACGTTCCGGTTTTTCAATGGCGAGAGGGCGGATGGCGAGGGCGGGGTGACGGGGGTGCGGCCTCGGGATGCGACGTTCTTGTCGGGGGAGCCTCCGGCGTCCCTTTCGCCAGCGATCACGGAGGAGGATCACGCGTACTACGTGGCGTCGTTCGAGGAGTCGGGTTTTCGGGGGCCACTCAACTGGTACCGGAACATGGGGGCGATCCCAACGCTGGCGCCGTGGCTGAATGGCGCTCGCATCCAGATTCCGGCGTTCTTCCTGGCGGGGGCGGAGGATCCGGTGTTGCAGTTCGTGCCGGGGTCGTTCGATGCGCAGGATGCGGGGTTCGCTGATCTGCGTGGGAAGCAGTTGATCGATGGGGCACGACACTGGGTGCAGGAGGAGAAGCCGGCAGAGGTGAGTGCGTCGGTCGTGGAGTTCTTGACGTCGGTCCGGGGCTGAATCGCCAGTGGGCCACGGGTCGCCACGGGGAGTGACTGCACCGCACAGACCGCCGGTGACGTCGAGTGCGATGTACGTGCCGGGGTGCGTGGCATCGATGCATCCTCTGGCGGGCTCCCGGACGACCTCCGGGTGGCTAGAAAGGTCGTCATGGCCTTCGACGACGTCCTTGCCCAGCGGATTCGGGAAGCGCTCGCAGCGGCGCCGGTCCTGGAAGTCAAGATGTTCGGCGGACTCTCGTTCCTCGTCGACGAGAAGATGGTGGCTAGTGTGCGTGGGCAGGGCGGTCTACCCCTACGTTGCGATCCGGGATTGGTCGAGGAACTCCTCGATCGAGATGGGGCCAGCTGGGCAGAGATGCGAGGCAAGCCGATGAAGGAGGGATGGCTTCAAGTCGAGACGGAGGCACTTGACGATGAGGCCCTCGCCTTCTGGCTCGATACGGCGCTCGCATACAACGGCTAGCTCGAGTAGCGAGCTACAACCGGCAGGGAGGCCCGGATGATGCGATCGGTAACGCGACCGCGGAGAGCGGGCTGCCGTGGGCGCCGTGTGCTGACGGATCGCTACTCTAGGTGACAGCGGCGTCGACCGACCGGTGATGCCAAGCTCTCGCGCGATGTACGTGAGGTTCCCGGGCACCTGGCGCAGATCTACGAGCGTGGCGATAGCGCGCTACCAGCTAGGCGTTCGCCAGATACCTGCCTGGGTGGCCGGGCAGTTTGATCTGAATCGATGCTGCAGCTCGGTTTCCTCGATCATCGCGACTTGCTGGTCGAACTGTTCGTTGGTCATGAAGACTGGAGCCTCGAGGCTCCAGTCCTGCTTGAACCAGTACCGCCCAGAACCTGCGATATGCGAAGTGCTCGGCCGACGTGGGCGGTAACAATCGACCTGGTCACTGCCAGCAGTTGGGGACTGCATCGGGTGGCAACACCGAACAAGCGTTTGCGTGATTCCGAGCGCTCGACTCGTGATGCGATGTGATGCGTGGTCGCCACGAGGCGGCCAGTGTCCAGGTCAGGGACAGGGCCCATCGAACGTCCCTGCGCCACCGCGGACCGAGTCGCACATGTCTGTCGCCTCGACCGACTCCAAGGTGAAGCCCTCGCCCCTGTCGTCTGGCTGTCCGAACACGTGAACCCGGAGCGCCCTGGTGACGTCGTCAGCAAAGCCGACGACGTCGTAGGTCACCTCGCCCAGATCGCCGACCGTCGGCGCCACCACCGGGACGATGTGCGGTGTGATTTCGGGATCGACCGACTTCAGGGCGTCGGCGACGATCTCGCCCAAGTCCAGCATGGTCTCGGCCGTGGGCGGGTCCCCGAGCTTGGCGATCACCTCCGAGGTGACGTCGAGGGTTGGACCGCGGCGAGCGGTGAACCGGGCTGACACCCAGCCATAGGTGCCGTCGGCCGTGGCCACCTCCCACCAGTGGGACTGGGTGAGCGCTCGCGCCCGGCCAGTGGCGACGAAGTCCTCGGCCACCGGTGCCAGGTCGGCGACGACAGCCTGG
>JAOTYQ010000267.1 GCA_029861725.1 Acidimicrobiia bacterium
CCGGTGGAGGCGGAGGTTCTCGGCCACGGTCAGCTGGAAGAAGAGGCCCCGGTCCTCGGGGAGGAGGGCCAGGCCCCGGCGAGCGATGGCGTGGGTGCTCGATCCTTTCACCGATTGGCCGAGCACATCGATGTCTCCGTCGATGACGGGCAGCACACCGGCGATCGTGAACAGCGTGGTGGTCTTGCCGGCGCCGTTCGGCCCGAGTAGGGCCACGACCTCGCCGGCATCGACCGTCATCGACAGCCCACGAACGGCCGGGACGCCGCCGTGCCCGGCGATCAGGTCGGTGACCTCGATGACGGTCATGAGCTGAGGTCCTCCGCTGCGGCGCTCCGAACCGCCACGCTCTCGGCGGCGAAGGCATCCTCCTTGGCCCGGCGCCCTTCCTCACCGAGGTAAGCCTCGATCACGACGTCGTCGTTGCGGATCTCGGCCGGGGTGCCCTGTGCGATCAGGCGGCCGAAATCGAGCACGTAGATGTAGTCGCAGACGTCGAGCACGAGGCCCATGTCGTGGTCGACGAGGAGGACGGCGATGCCGTTGTCGACGATGTCGGACAGCCGAGCGCCGAGGATGTTGCTCTCGGCGGTGTCGAGCCCTGCCGCCGGCTCGTCGAGGAGGACGACGTCAGGACGCGACGAGAGCGCCCGGGCCACGCCGACCAGCTTCTGCTGCCCGAGAGACAACTGATTGGGTGTCGCAGCCCGCAGACTTCCCAGGCCGAGGAGATCCATCGCCCACTCGACCTGTTCGAGATCGATCGGCCGGCCTGGGTTGATCAGGTCGAGGAGCACCGAGCGGGTCGATGCCCGCTCCGACGAGACCCTGAGGTTCTCCTCGACCGTCAGATCGGTGAAGATCTCGAGCGACTGCCAGGTGCGGGTGAGGCCCGCTCTGGCCCGGCGGTGGGGACCGAGGTCGTCGATGCTCTGCCCGGAGAACGAAACCGAGCCCGTGTAGGGAGTGAAGCCGGTCAAGGCGTCGATGAAGGTGGTCTTGCCCGCCCCGTTCGGCCCGATCAAGCCGACCACGGTGCCCCGGTGGACCTGGAGGTCGATGCTCTCGTTGGCGATCAGGCCGCCGTAGCGCACGGTGAGCCCTTCGACCGAGAGCAGCAGCTCCCCCCGTTCCCTCGGCTCACGGTTGGCGGCCGCCGGCCCTGCATCGGCTGCCGTGTTCCCGTCGGTCTCGTGGCCGGTGCGATCGAGCAGGTTCGCCCGGGCCCCGCGGTCGTCGACCTCCGCTCCGAACCGAGCCCGCAGCGCTGCCCAGTTCTTCCGGTTGGCCCCGGCGATGCCCTCGGGGTTCAGGATCGCGGTCAGCACGAGCCCGATACCGGCGACCAGCCCGTAGCTCCGTCCGAGATCGAACACCCGGTCGAAGAACACGAACCCGATGCCGAGGGGGGCGAACGTCCCGGCGATCAACGCCCCGGAGATGCTGGTTATGCCGCCCAAGTAGGCAAAGGCGAGGAACGACAGGCCGACGAGGGTGGCGAAGCTGTCGGCCGACAGCTGACCCCGGCTGTAGCCGATCAGCACTCCGCCGACCCCGGCCAGGATCGACGCCAGGCCGAACGCCAGGAGCTTGTTGGCCGACACGTCGATCCCCGACGCCGCTCCTGCCCGCTCGTTCGATCGCACCGCCAGGAACCGGCGGCCGGTTGCGCTCCGGCCCAGGTTGGCCACCACCACCGTCATCACCGTCAGCACGACCAGCACGAACAGCCCGAACTCGACCCGGGCGATCGTGCGCCCTTCTCGGACTGCCAGGCTCAGCCCGAAGATCTCGGCGTCGGGAATGAGGTTGCCGGCGGCGTTGCTGAGCTCCGGGTTGCGGAAGATGAACCGCTCCAGGGCCACCGCCCCGGCCAGCGTGACCACCGCCAGCTGTGCGCCGCGGATCCGCAGCGCCGGGATGCCGACGATGACCCCGAACACACCGGCGATCAGGGCGGCGAGGATCGGGGCGATCGGGAACGGCACGCCGGCATCGTCGGCCAGCTTCGAGAGAGCGAAGCCGGCGGTCCCGGCGATCGCGGCCTGGGCCAGCGAGATCTGGCCGATGAGCCCCGTCAGCAGCACGAGGCTGAGCATGATGATGGCGACGATCATCGAGGTGATGACACCGAAGCGCCAGCTGCCGTCGGTGAGCACGATGGCCAGCACGCCGACGCCCACTGCCGTCAGCACCCGCGCCCACGTGAGGACCGGCCGGATCACCTCCGGCAACGGATCGGACTCGATTGCGCCCCGGGTCGGCAGCCTGTCGCCGACGATGAACAGGGCCACGATGATGACGACGAACGGGACGGCATCGGCCAGGCCGGTGATCGCCCAGTCGGGCCACCAGTCCTTCGACGACTGGAACGTCACGATCGACTGGAACGAGCCGAGCGCCAGCGCGGCCGCAACGGTCACCGCTATCGATTGCAGCCGCCCGATCAGCGCTGCCGCCAGCGCGGGTACGATGGCGAAGGTATAGGTCAGTGGGTTCAGGATCGTCATCGGCGATGTGAGGATGACGATGATCCCCACCACCGTGCTCGACAGGACCCATGTCGACCCGGCCAGGAACTGAGGCGAGAACCGGGCGAGGCTCGCCGCCCGCTCGTTCTCGGCTGCGGCCCGGGTGGCCAGCCCGATCCGGGTGAACCGGAAGTAGGCCCACAGTCCGATCGCGAAAAGCACGACCACCAGCGTGATCCATAGGCGGTCGCGGGCGAAGCTGATCCCGCTCATGGTCACGACCTCGTTGGGCATGATCGGGGGCACGGCTCGAGGGGTGCTGGCGAACTGCAGTACCACCAGGGACTGCAATGTCAGCAGCACGCCGACCGACGAGACGACCTTCGCCAAGGTCGGCGCGTTGCGCAGGGGACGGAACACGGCGAAGTGCACGATCAGCCCAATCAACGTGCACGACAGGACCGCCAGCACGAACTGGAGGATCCACGGCGGGTTGGTCATGATCGGGATCCGGTGAGGAATGATCACCACCGGGATGACCAGATCGCCGGTCCGGCCCAGCTCGTCGTAGACATAGGCCCCCCACATCGCCATCGACCCGGTGGCGAAGTTGATGATGCCGGTACCGCGGTAGGTGATGACCACCCCCATCGCCACCCCGGCGTAGATGCAGCCGAATCCGAGACCGACGACGGCGAAGAGCAGGTACTGATCCACTGGTACCTCCGATCTCGTGGAGGGGGTGGTGCCCGCGGCCGCCAAACCGCAGGCACCACCGGGCGAGTGCTACAGGCCGGACGCCTCGAAGGCGTTGAAGAACTCGGTGTGCAACACGCGGCCGATCGTCCCGTCGTCACGCTCCTGGACCTGCCACACCGCGATCTCGGCCCGGCAGTGCGACTGCTCCGCCGGCCACGGGGCACCACCGCAGTTCAGGTCGGGCCCGAACCACCCCGGCGTCGTGCCGGCCGTGTCGAACGCTTCCTGCACCGACTCGGCGGTGATCGGGCCCTCGATGCTCTCCAGGAACGGCCGGATCTGCATCCAGGCCGAGAAGGGTGCAACGGCGAACCCGTTGATGTACTGCTCGTTGCCGGAGTCGGTCATCAGCTCTTCGTACTGGGTGAGGCGCTCGGCGATCTCGTCCGGCGCGTACTGCTTCACATCGGGAAAGAAGAGGTCGCTCTGGTTGTAGGTGCCGATGGCAGCCTCGCCGAGTACGTCGATGTACTGGCTGCAGGAGCCGGCGAACACCGGCTTGTCGTAGCCGACCGCCGAGGTGGCGGTCACCATGCCGATGCAACCGGGCTCGGTCAGCTGACCCCAGATCGCGTCGACGTTGGCCGCCTGGGCGGTGGCGACGGCTGCGGTCCAGTCCGGGTTGGCGGGGTCGACGCTGATCGCTTCGATCGTCACGCCGATGTTGGCGGCGATCGGGTCGATGATGTCGGTGAAGAACGTCCGGGCCGCCGGGTTGTCCTCGAGGATGACGGCCACGTTCTCCGCCCCGAGCTCCTTGAAGGTGACGAGCGGGCCGACGGCGAACGCCCCCGACGCCGAATGGGTCAGGTACGACTGGTCGTTGTTCTTCTGGCCCTCGCCCCACGAGTTCGACGAGATGTACATGATCCCGGCCTCGTTGTAGAGCGGCAGGGCCGCCTCCGACGCCAGGGCGATGCCCATATAGGCCATCACCACGTCTTCCTCGATCAGCTTGTTGGCGCAGTCGATCTCGGCCTCGGGCGTGATGTCGGCGATGCACGGAACGAGCTCGATCGTCGCCCCGTCGATCCCGCCCTCGGAGTTGATCAGGTCGACGGCGATCTCGCCGCCGACGCGGAACTCGGGCAGTGAGAGCGCCCCGCCCTCGTTGTTGACGTAGCCGATCTTGATGACCTCGCCGGCTCGGGCACCGTCGCCGTCGGAGCTTTCGCCTCCGGCTTCGGTCCCGCCGTCGTCGTCGCCGCACGCTGCGGCGACCAGAACCATCGCCATCAGTAGGCCACCGAGGCGCGCGACGCGCCTGCTCATTCCTGACATCTGCTCCCCCTCGGAAACGGCGTCACTGCCTGCCGCAACGCCTTGTTCGTCTGGTGATCCTTGCACGTTGGTCCTGCTTGCGGCAAAGGTCGCGACGAGGTGTCCGACTATCTCGCCTTCGCACTGATCGGCCTCGGGGTCGGCTCGTTCTACGCCGCGCTCGCCACCGGCCTGGTCGTGACCTACCGCGGGACCGGGATCGTGAACTTCGCCGCGGGGGCGATGGGTACCTGGGCCGTGTACGCCACCGACGAGCTCCGAACGGCCGGCGACCTCGTCCTCCCGGTCGTGATCCTGCCTCACCGGATCGATCTCGGCGGGCCCTGGCCGACCACACCGGCCGTGCTGGGCGGCGTCCTGTCGGCCGTGGGCGTCGGGCTGGCGGCCCATGTCGGGGCGTTCCGTCCGCTGCGGTCGGCGCCCGCGTTGGCCAAGGTGATCGCCACCGTCGGCGTGATGGTGATCAGCCAGGCGCTGATCGTGGCCAACTTCGGCGCAGAGCCCCGTCGGGTGGCCAACCTGCTCCCGGCCCAAACCGTTTCGATCGGCGCGCTCAACGTGCCGATCGACCGCTTGATCGTTGCGTCGGTGGCCGGCGCGCTGACTGCGCTGCTGTGGGCGTACTTCCGCTACACCCGGCTCGGACTGGCCACCCTGGCCGGGGCCGAGAGCGAGCGGGCCATCGCCTCTGCTCGCTTCTCGCCGCAATGGCTGGCCGCTTCGGCCTGGGCGCTGGCCTCGGCCAGCACCGCACTGGTGCTGATCCTCGCCAGCCCGTTCACCGTCATCAGCCCGGTGATCTTCACCACCGCGATCGTCCCCGCCCTGGCTGCGGTGATGTTGGCCCGGTTGTCCTCGCTAGCGGTGGCGCTGGTGGCGGGCCTCGGGCTCGGTTCGATCAACGCGATGCTCACGTTTAGCTCGATCAAGCCCTGGTGGCCCGACTGGGCGCGGACCGGTGTGACCGAGGCCGTCCAGTTCATCGTGCTGGCCGCCGCCCTGTACGCGTTCGGCCGCTCGCTGCCCCAGCGGGGGGCGACCGCCACCGCCCCCCTGCCACCGGTGCACCTCCCCACCAACCGGCCTTCGGTGATCGCCGCACTCGCCTCGCTCGCCGTGCTGGCCGTCGTCGTCACCTCCGGGAGCTATCGGTTCGGGGTTGTCACCAGCATGATCATCGCCATCATCGCCCTGTCGCTCGTGGTGCTGACCGGGTTCGTCGGCCAGATCTCGCTGGCCCAAGCGGCCTTCGCCGGTACGAGCGGCTTCGTGCTCTCCAAGCTCCTCACCGCCACCGACATCGAGTTCCCGCTGGCCCCGATGCTGGCCGCCCTGGCCGCCACTGGAGTAGGGCTCGTTGTCGGCCTTCCGGCGCTCCGGATCCGAGGCGTCCATCTGGCGGTGGTCACCCTCGGCCTGGCCGTCGCCGTCGAGCGGTTCGTGTTCCGCAACCCGGTCCTGTCGCCCGGCACCGGCAACCCGATCGAGGACCCCCGGCTGTTCGGCATCGACCTCGGTGTCCGCGAGGGGCGAACGATCGCCAGGATCGAGTTCGGGTTGCTCGTCGTGGCCGTGCTCCTTGTGGTCTTCGTGGCGGTCGGCAACCTGGCCCGGTCGTCGACCGGCCGCCGATTCCTGGCGGTCCGCAGCGACGAGCAGGCGGCGGCCGCAGTCGGAGTCGACGTGGCCGGCACGAAGCTCGTCGCCTTCGCGCTCTCCTCGTTCCTGGCCGGAATCGGTGGCGTGCTGCTCGGCTACAGCCGCGGCCAGCTCTCGGCCGACTCGTTCACCGTGTTCGTCGGCCTGTCGCTGTTGACCTTCGCCTACCTCGGGGGTATCACCAGCCTGTCCGGCGCGGTGTTCGCCGGCGTCCTCGCCCCGCTCGGGATCGGCTTCGTCGTCGCCGACCGGCTCGTCGAGCTCGGCCGCTGGTACCTCCTGGCGAGCGGGGTCGGGCTGGTGCTCACGGCGATCTTCAACCCGATCGGGATCGCCGGCGCCAACCGCGCGGCGCTGACCGCCTTGCGGCGACGGTACACCTCCTCGATCGAACCCATCCCGGCGGGCCAGGCAGCGGCACCCTTGCTCGTCGAGGAGCCTGGGGCCCCTGCAACCGTCGCGACCGGTGCCGGCCCCGCCGACCCTCCTGCCCCCATATCGGCAGCCATTCCCCTGATCGGATTGCCGGGACCGGCGCCGGCGTCGATGAGGCTCGACGGGAGCGACCGTCGAGGACGGGCGACACCGGGCGAGGCGGCTCCGGTCGTGTTGGAGGTGGTCGATCTGGCGGTCTCCTACGACGGGCTCCGGGCCGTCGACGGCGTTAGTCTCCAGGTCAGGCGGCAGCAGATCGTGGGCCTGATCGGCGCAAACGGGGCGGGCAAGACCACGCTCGTCGATGCAGTCGGCGGCTTCGTGCACCACGAGGGCGAGGTCCGGTTGGCCGGCGTCGATCTGACTGACCTGCCCTCGCACCGACGAGCGGCCGCCGGGATCGGCCGTACCTGGCAGTCGATCCAGCTGTTCGATGACCTGTCGGTCGGCGACAACCTGCGGGTCTCGGTCGAGCCGAAGTCCACGTGGTTCGCCCTCACCGAGCTGGTCCGGCCCCGCCGTCGGTCGATGGCGGGCACCGATCGGCGAGTCGTCGAGGTGTTGGAGGCGATGGGGCTCGCCGGCGCGGCGGAGCGGCGGCCCGAGGAGCTGTCGCTCGGCCGCCAGAAGCTGGTCGGCCTCGGCCGGGCGATGGTGGCGGAGCCGACCGTCGTCCTCCTCGACGAGCCGGCGGCCGGCCTCGACGAGACCGCCCGAACGCGCCTGGCGGCCCGAATCGTCGACCTGGTCGACGACGGATCGGCGGCCCTCGTCATCGACCACGACATGACGTTCGTGTTCGACGTGTGCGACTACCTGTACGTGCTCGACTTCGGGCGCATCATCGCCGCCGGCACCCCGACCGAGATCCGGGGCGACCGCAACGTGGTCGCCGCATACTTGGGGGCGTCGCGTCGGAGCCCGACGCTCGGCGCTCGGAGCTCGCCATGACGCTCATAGAGACCGCAGGCCTCGTCGCCGGGCCCAAGGGCATCCCCGCCGTCCGGGGCCTCGACCTGACCGTCGAGGCGGGGGAGATCGTGGCCCTGCTGGGTCCGAACGGTGCAGGCAAGAGCGTGACGCTGGCCACCCTCGCCGGTGTCCTACCGGTGATCGACGGCTTGGTCGAGGTGCTCGGCCAGCCGGTCGATGGCCACTCCGTTCACGCGATCGCCCGGCGCGGCCTCGCCTACCTCGCTGACGACCGAGGCCTGTTCACCCAGCTGACAGCGGCCCAGAACCTGCGCCTCTACCACCACCGGGCCAGCGTCGTGCCGGTCGAGCGCGCGGTCGGCTACTTTCCGCAGCT
>JAOTYQ010000892.1 GCA_029861725.1 Acidimicrobiia bacterium
CGTGAGGTAGATGTCGGCCTGACCGGTCACCGGATCGAGGTCGGCGACTGCGCCGCAGGTCTCGAGCGGTGACGGGTGGGAGCGCGGGTAGTGGGTCTCGATCGAGACGACCCTGTCGGCCGTGGCAAATGCGGCGTCGGTGTAGCTCTCGTCGCCGGCCTCCCACTCGTAGACGAGGTTGTCGGTCTGGCCTTCCTTCTCATCGCGGATGAGGACGGCGCCGTCCTCCAGCGACTGCTGGGGGCTGGTGATCACCGGCAGTGGCTCGTAGTCGACGTCGATGAGCTCCAGGGCGTCCTGAGCGATGTAGGGGTCGGTGGCGATGACCGCCGCCACCTCCTGCCCCTGGAACCGGACCTTGTCGGTGGCCAGCACGGCCTGGGTATCGCCAGACAATGTCGGCATCCAGGCCAGCCCGTGCTCGGCCATCAGCTCACCGGTCACCACGGCGATCACTCCATCGAGAGCCGAGGCGGCGCTGCTGTCGATCCCGTTCAGGCGGGCATGGGCGTACGGCGAGCGCAGGATCGCCATGTGCAGCATGCCGGGGAGGACGATGTCGTCCAGGAAGTTGCCCTGGCCCTCGATCAGGCGGGCGTCTTCCAGTCGCTTGACGCTGTGGCCGATGCCCCCGATCTCGGCCGAGGTGGTCGTGGTGGAGGTGGTCGGTTCGGTTGAGGTCATGGCTCGCTCACCCAGCCTTTGCGGCCATGGCTGCGGCCTGGATCGACTTGACGATGTTGACGTAGCCGGTGCAGCGGCAGAGGTTCCCCGAGATCGCCCAGCGGATGTCGTCCTCGCTGGGATCGGGGTTGCCGTCGAGCAGGGCGGCGCCGACCAGCATCATGGCCGGTGTGCAGAACCCGCACTGCAGGCCGTGCTCCTGACGGAACGCCTCCTGGATGGCGTGAAGATCGCCGTTGGCCTTGAGGCCCTCAACGGTCGTGATCTCCCGCCCGTCGGCCTGTACCGCCAGCATCGTGCACGACTTGATCGGGGTTCCGTCGACGAGGACCGTGCAGACCCCGCAGCTCGTGGTGTCGCAGCCGATGTGCGTGCCGGTCAGTCCGGCGACGGTCCGGATGTAGTCGACCAGCAGCCGGCGAGGCTCGACCTCGTCTTCTCGGCCGGTGCCGTTGATCGTGACGTTGATCTCCATGCCTCGCCTCCTAGCGCGATCCGTTGCTTCGTGTGGCCTGGTCGACCGCCTGGGCCAGGCCCCGTCGGACGTAGGTGCGGACGACCTGGCGCTTCCAGTCGGCGGTGCCCCGTACGTCGGATCGAGGCTCGGCGGCCGCCGCGGCGGCTTCTGCCGCTTCGGCGTACAGCTCGTCGGTCGGTTGCTCGCCGACGAGCACCGCCTCGGCCGTCGGCACTTTCAGGTTCTGGGGGTAGACCGAGGTGAGGGCGACGCCGGCCCGGGAGATCGAGCCGTCGGTCCCCAGCTCGATGTGGGTGGCGGCTGCCACCGAGGCGTAGTCGCCGACCTTGCGCTCCAGTTTGAGGTAGGTGCCACCCGACGGGCCGTCGGGGACCCGGATCTGGACCTCGGTCACCAGCTCGTCGTCGGCCAGGGCGTTGGTGAACATGCCGTCGATGAACGACTCGATCGGAATCGTCCTCGTCCCCGACGGTCCTCGGGCCACCACGTCGGCCCCGACCGCGAGGAGCACCGAGTTCCAATCGCCTTCGGGGTCGCAATGGGCCACCGATCCGCAGACGGTGCCGAGGTTGCGGACGAGCGGATCGGCGATCCAGGGGGCGGCGGAGGCGACCGCCCCGGACGGTAGGTCGGAGGCGGCGAGGTCGGCGTGGCGCACGAGCGCCCCGATCCGGAGATGCCCGTTGGATCGCTCGAGACCGTCGAGCCCGGCGATCCGGTTGATGTCGACGAGCTGCGCCGGTGCGGCCAGGCGGATCTTCATCATCGGCAGGAGGCTCTGGCCGCCGGCGAGGAACCGGGTCTCGTCACCTCCTTCGGCCTTCGCCGCGATCGCCTCGTCGATGGACGCGGCGGCGATGTAGTCGAACGCAGACGGGAACATGAGAAACCACCTAGCCGGCAGGCCGCCGTGCCTGCCTGGGCTCCGGACCTTAGCCGGTTCCGGCGACCCGGGGCCA
>JAOTYQ010000268.1 GCA_029861725.1 Acidimicrobiia bacterium
ACCGAGACCGATGCGGCGACACTGACCAGCGACCCCGGGTCGGAGACCACCGCGGCCCCAGCCGAAGGCGACGCCGATGCGGCCGCTACCTCGGCGGAACCGGCCGGGCCGGCGACCGGTCTGACGCCGGTTGTGATCTTCGACGAGGCCGCGATCGGCCCGATCGACGCCGGGGTCTCGTACACGATCGCGATCGGCGAGGGGCCGGGCAACGCGACGTACCAGCTGCTCGTCGACGGCGAAGCGCAGGCCGAGCCGGCGCCCGAGCTGCCGCCGGTCGTGTTCACTCCCGGTCGGCACCTGCTCGTGGTCAACATCACCAGCCCCGAGGGCAACCTCAGCACCGATCCGGTGCTGGTCTACGCGGTTGGCGAGACCCCGGCGCTGACCTGGCGGGCAAACCTGTCGTCGGTCAACGTGGAGACCGAGGGCTGGGCCGAAGCCGTCCGCCAGTACGAAGATTTCGTGGCTGCCGGTCATACCGAGCTCCAGCTGATGCCGAGCGAGCGGTTCCCCGCCCTGACCCCGGGCTACTGGAACCTCTACATCGGTGGCTTCGAAGACAATGCCGCGGCCACGGCGTATTGCGAGCAGTATGGTCTGACCGTGCCTGACCAGTGCTTCCCGCAACTCGCCGATCCCAACGCCGCGGCCGGTGGCTGAGGGGCCATCGGTCGAACTAGGCATAGCCGGGCTCGGCCCGGCGACCCGCATCGGGAGTGGAGGCTTCGCCGACGTCTATCGCGCCCAGCAGACCAACCTCCGGCGCGAGGTGGCGGTCAAGGTGCTCCGGGCGCCGGCGAACGACCAGCAGGCCCGCATGCGGTTCGAGCGCGAATGCCACGCCGTCGGCGCGGTCTCGGGCCATCCGAACATCGTCGCCGTTCACGAGGGCGGGTTCACGGCCGACGGTCGGGCCTATCTCGTCATGGAGTACTTCCCCGGTGGCTCCCTCCTCGACCGGGTGGTTCGCCACGGGCCGATGTCGGCGGCTGAGACCCGTGACATCGGGCTGAAGATCGGTCGGGCGCTCGGTGTGGCTCATGACGCCGGGGTGCTGCACCGCGACGTCAAGCCGGCGAACATCCTCGTCTCCGCCTACGGCGAGCCAGCGCTCGCCGATTTCGGGATCGCCCGGGTCGAAGGCGGCCAGCTAACCGCAACGGGGTTGGTGACGGCGAGCTTCGCCCACGCTGCGCCCGAGGTGCTCGAAGGGGGCTCGCCATCGGCGGCCTCGGACATCTACTCACTCGGCTCGACCCTCTTCGAGCTGTTCAGCGGACGGGCGCCCCACGTCCGACCCGGTGACGAGTCGGCTTGGGCGCTCATGCGGCGCGTGGTGTCCGAGGTCGTACCGGATCCGTCGGGCCTTGGGATGCCCGAACCGCTCGCGTCGACGGTGAGAAGGGCGACGCGGCGGAAGGCCGCCGATCGCCACCCGACCGCCGGGCACTTCGTCGCTGAGCTCGAAGGAGCCGGCCCGCCAGCGGTCGCTGGTCCGACCGAGGATGCCTCGCCGCCCGTCGGGGTCGCAGCCCAACGGCCGTCACCGCAACCGGGCAGCCCTGAGCTGAGCCACACGGTCGTGATGGCGACGACGACCGAGCAGCCATCGGCAGTACGGCCCGACGCCGCCAGGACGCAACCCGGAGCGCCAACGGTCGGGGGCCTCGATGAGCCGACCGCCACCTACGACGTGGAGGACGCGGCCGAGGGGCCCGGACCGCAGCCGCCTCGGCGCCGCGGACGGGCACTGTTGGCGCTCACCGTTGTCGTCGCCGCACTGCTCGGGGTGGGGGCTTGGCTCTCGCTCGGCGGTCTGCTCACCGAGTCACCGGGAGAGGTCGCCTTCGAGTTCCCGGCCGGCAGCAGCGGGCCGCTCGACGCTGGTGTCGCCTATGACCTCGCGGTCACCGGCGGGGACGATGGCACTCGGCTTCGGCTCGTCGTCGACGGCGAGCCGATCGGATCTCCCGAGCCGCAGCTGCCACCCTTCATAGCCGAGGCCGGTCGTCACTCGGTGGCGGTCGAGGCCATCACTGACGACGACGTACAGCGAACCGAGCTCGTCGAGGTCTACGTCATCGGCGACCTGCCAGAACCCGGCTTTCGGGCGAACTTGCTCTCGGTCACCGCGGCGCCCGCCAACTGGTCCACCGCGATCGCTCGGTTCGACGAGCTGGTCGTCGATGGGCACACCGATCTCCAGCTCCTGCCCAGCGACCGGTTCCCCCGTCTGCCGGGCGGGTTCTGGAACATCTTCGTGCCCGGATTCGGCGATTCCCGAGAGGACGCCGTCGCCTACTGCGCCTCGTTCGAGCTCCTCGTGCCCGACGAGTGTTTCGTGACCTTCTTCGACCCGAACGCCTGATCGGTGTCGATGCGAGGTTCGGGTTTGGTGGCCGGCCTTCGACGTGCCCCGCCTGCCTCCCCACCCGGCCGGCGATCCGGAGTCGGGCCTCGACCGGCACCAGCAGGTCGTGGCATCGTAGGAACCCGATGAGCAACAGAGTGGACGGGGAGCGCCTGTGGGGGCGGCTGATGGCCATGGCCGAGGTTGCCCCGACGGCGAACGGTGGGAGCAACCGTCAGGCCCTTAGCGACGATGACGCCGCCGGCCGCAGCCTGTTCCTCGAATGGGCGACCGCCGCCGGTTGCACCAGCGAGCTCGACGAGGTCGGCAACCTGTTCGTTCGCCGTCCGGGCCTAGATGACGACTTGCCTGCGGTGCTGATCGGCAGTCATCTCGACACCCAGCCGACCGGTGGCCGCTTCGATGGTGTGTACGGGGTGCTCGGGGGTCTCGAGGTGATCGAGCGATTGAACGACCTCGATCTGACCACCGACCACCCGATCGAGCTGGTCGTGTGGACCAACGAGGAGGGATCGCGGTTTCAGCACTCGATGATGGGCTCGGCGGTGTGGGCCGGCAAGCTCAGCCTGGCGGCAGCGGAGAAGCTGACCGATCTCGACGGCACGACCGTGGCCGCCGAGCTGGATCGACTCGGTTGGCGGGGCCTTCGGCCGGCCCGCCCCCGCGCCTATGCCGCCGCCTTCGAGCTCCACATCGAGCAGGGCCCGATCCTGGAAGCCGAGGCGGTCGAGATCGGCGTCGTCAACGGCGTCCAGGGTCTCCGCTGGTTCACGATCGAGCTGTGCGGCTTCCCGGCCCACGCCGGTCCGACCCCCATGGTCGGCCGTCGAGACCCGGCCCGGGCAATCGCCGGCATCATCGATCGGGTCTACGGTGTCGTCGACGATTTCGGGCCCTGGGGTCGGGGCACCTTCGCTCAATTCAGCTCGTCGCCAGTGTCGCCGAACACCATTCCCGAGCAGCTGATCTGCTCGCTCGATCTGCGCCACCCCGACGAAGCAGCGCTCGACGAGATGGAGGAGCGAACCCGGACCATCGTCGACGACGTTGCGGGATCGCTTGGAGTGGCGGCCACCATCACCAAGGAGAACGACTCGCCGCCAGTGGCTTTCGACCCGGCGTGCATCGCCGCGGTCCAGGCCTCGGTCGACGAGCTCGGGTTCACGAACCGCCAGATGGTCTCGGGCGCCGGTCACGACGCCTGTTATGTCGCAGCCCACTGCCCGACCTCGATGATCTTCGTCCCGTGCGACGACGGGCTGAGCCACAACGAGGCCGAGAACATCGATCCGTCACAAGCCGAGCAGGGCGCGAGCGTGCTGCTCGGTGCAGTTCGCCGGATGGCCACCCGCCCGTCGGAGACGTCGTGACCCGGAGGTCGTCCGCGACCAGGGAGGCCAGACCATGACGACCGAACTCATCATCACCGGAGTCGGTTGTCCGATCCCGTCTGCCACCTCCGCCGGGCCCGGTGTGCTCGTCCGATACCGACCGCCCGCCGGTGACGAGTCGATCCACCTCCAGTTCGATGCCGGCCGATCCACCGTGATGCGGCTGATGGGCGCCGACTGCCGCCCCAGCGATCTCGACGCCGTGTTCCTCACGCATCACCACTCGGACCACTGCACGGGCCTCCAGGATCTGGTGCTCACCCGATGGGTCATGGATCGGCGGGGGGATTCGCCGGCGCTACCGATCATCTGTCCCGAGGGCTCCGCCGTGTCGTTCGCCGAGCGGATGCTCGACGCCTGGGACAACGACCTCGCCGTCCGGAAGGAGCACACCGGCCGCACCGACGATCCCGCCCTCGCCATCACCGGGTTTCCTCTACCTCCGTACCCGGGAGAGCCGGTCGAGGTCTACCGCCGTGGTGACGTCGTGGTCCGGGCCGGCCAGGTGCGGCACGAGCCCGTCTATCCGGCCGTCGGGTATCGGATCGACACGCCGGACGGGACCATGGCCATCACCGGTGACACGTTGGTTTGCGACGAGGTCGCCACCCTCGCCGCCGGCGTCGACGTCCTCGTCTACGAGGCGCTGCGCTTCTCGGAGTTCGACGAGCTGCCGCCGTGGCGGACGTTCATCCTCGACTACCACGCCGATACCGCACTGATCGGGAAGCAGGCCCTCGAGCTCGATACCCCCCACCTCGTGCTCACGCACCTGATCCCGCCCCCGGCCGACGAGGCCGACGAGGCCCGGTTCGTCGACGACATCCGGGCGTCCGGTTTCGAGGGCGAACTGACCGTCGCCCGCGACCTCACCACGATCGTCCTGGGCTGATCAACGACCGCGGGGACCCGGCGGCCGCCTCAGGGACCAGATCCGGGAGATTCCCGATGATCTTCGCTCCTGGCCTGAGGTTAGGGTGAGCGTCCACCACCGTGTGTGGCAGCGCTGACCCGGTGAGCGTTCAGTCGTGAGCGGCAGGCCGGGCCGCGATGACCTCGCCGGCGCGGTCGAGGTCGGTTCCGTCTACGATCCCGAGCTCGGCCAAGAGACGCTCCAAGGCTCTCTGCCAGCAGCCCCAGTAGTCGTAGGCGTCGGGCCCGTCGAGCTCCTGCTCGTGAGCCGCGATCTCGTTGATCAGCCCCTGGCGGAACCGCTCCCAGGGGATCAGGTCCTGGTCGCGGAGCTGGACGGTGGCGGCGAAGAGACGAGGCTGCCACGATGCGGTGAACACGACCTCACCATTGCTGCGGGGCGGAGCAGCCGGGCCGTCGATCTCCAGCGGGTCGCCGCCGTCGCTGGCCGATCGGGCGGTCATGGCGTTGCCGGCCGGCCGACGCCGATCATCGAGTCACGGGTGACGAGCTGGGCAAGCGCATCCTCGTCGAGGTGCTCGGTGCCGGCTGGGCGTTCGGGGACGACCAGGTAGCGGACCTCGGCGCTCGAATCCCAGACCTGGATCCGAACATCGTCATCGAGCTCGAGCCCCATCTCGGCCAAGACGGTCCGGGGCTCTCGGACGATGCGCGACCGGTACTCGGGCGATTTGTACCAGTTCGGTGGCAGCCCAAGGATCGTCCACGGATAGCAGGAACACAGCGTGCAGCACACCACATGGTGAACCCCCGGCTCGTTGACGACCACCTCGAGCCGTTCGAGGCGCCCCGGGTTCACCCCGACCTCGGTCACCGCCCCGGTGGCATCGGCCTGCAACCTGGCCTTGAAGTCGTCGTCGACCCAAGCCCTGGCCACCACCCTGGCCCCGACCATCGGCCCGATCCTCGTGTTCCAGGTCTCGATGTAGTTGTCGACCTCGGTCGCGGTGAGAATGCCCTTGTCGATCAGGATCTGCTCCAGCGCCTCGGCCCGGATGGCCTGGCCCCGGGCCAGAGCGTCGCCGTGCAGTGCCTCATGGCCATGGTCGCGATCGTGGTCGTGGTCGTGGTCGTGGTCGTGGCCGTCCTCGTGGCCGTGGCTAGGGGTCTGCTCGGACATGGGGTTCCGTTCGGGCCGGTTCGAGGTAGGTCTCGAAGAGATCGAGGTGGCAGGTCTGGGCCGGGTCGGCCTCGGGTCCCCAGAGCTCGGTGGCGGCGAACGCGACGGCGTACAGGTACGTCGGGTGCTCACCCCGGCCGTGGGCCACCGTATCGGGGAGCGTGAACGCCGGGTAGGAACGGACGATCGCACCCGATCGGCCCCGGCAGTATCGGGGGAGGCGATGATGGCCCGGTTGGGGAGGATGGCGGAGAGTGGTGACCAGGTCGCCAACCGCGAATCGGGGCTGGTGGTCGACGTCCCGTAAGAAACCGGGCTGGTTCGATCGGCTCTCGAGACCGTCGACCGGGTGCATCCGGGGCGGAGCAGCCGAGTCGGCCGGGTCGTGACCCTTGGCGTGGATCGTGGCCTCGATCTCTGAGACATCGGCGACGCCCTGCTCGACCATGGCCGACTCGACCGCAGCGAGCCACCGACCCCAGTAGGTCAGCGGCAGGTAGCGAGTAGGATCGAGACGCTCGATCCGGTGCCGGTGGGCATCGATGTTGGTCACACCCGATCGCAAGAGGGCGAAGAGCGCCGCCCCGGAGATGGCTTCCCACCGCGTGCCGACGTTGACCTCCTCGTTGGGGACATGGGTTGGTCGGCCATACCCCTCGACCCCGCCCATGTCGTGGATCCCTTCCATCGGCCCGCGTTCCTCTCGGTCGGCCGCCCGCTAGGCGGTGAACCCGCCGTCGACGACGAACTCCGAGCCGGTGCAGTACGAGCTGTCGTCCGAGGCGAGGAACAGGGCGAGACGGGCGACCTCGTCGGGCCCCGCCAGATGGCCCATCGGTATGCGCTCGGTCAACTGGTCCCGTACCCCCACCCGGTCGAACTCGTTTGCCATCGCCGTGTCGATGATCCCGGGATGGATCGAGTTCACTCGGATACCGTGGGGAGCCAGTTCCTGGGCTGCGCTTCGGGTCATGCCTCGCACCGCCCACTTGCTGGCTCCGTACGCGATCGCCGTACCCGCCCCCCGTAGTCCGGCCACCGAGGAGATGTTGATGATCGAGCCGGAGCCGGCCTCGATCATGTACGGGGCGACGGTTTGCATGCCGAGGAACACGCCGGTCTGGTTGATGGCGATGATCGAGTCCCAAAGCGCCCGATCGGTCTCGTTGAGCCCCGCGATCCGGAAGATCCCGGCGTTGTTGATCAACACGTCGATCCGGCCGTGATCGCCGACGATCTGCTTGGCGATCGCGGACCAGCCTGCGTCGTCGGTGACGTCGTGCTCGATGAACGTCGCCCCGATCTCCTCTGCCAGGGCGGTCCCTTCCTGGGCCAGGACATCGGTCAGGTAGACCTCGGCTCCCTCCTCTCGGAACAGGCGGCCTTCCGCCCCTCCCTGGCCCCGGGCCCCGCCCGTGATCCAAGCGACTTTTCCGTCGAGCCTCGCCATCGTCATCCCCTTTCGAACCCCCATCATGTCATCGCTGGTCGCACTGTGGGTCAAACCGGCTGGCACCACCCGCTACCGTGTCATGCCAGCCGAACGGGAGGACCCTTGACCGACCACCGCGATCACCGAGTGCGGCGACGATCGCTGCTGCCCGGGCTGGTCGCGCTCGGGCTGCTGGCGGCGGCCTGCAGCTCGAGAGACGGTGGTGACGCTGGTGCCGGGGCGACGAGCGACTTCGAGCCGAGGCCGGCGATCACGATCGTCGTGAACAACTGGACGGCGTCGGCGCTCAACGCCGCAGTCGCCGAACAGTTGATCGAGCGTCATCTCGCCTACCCGGTCGTCCCGGCCAGGCTCGACGACACCACCCAGATCTACGATGGGCTGGCCGACGGGTCGCTCGACGCAGTGCTGGAGATCTGGCCGGCCGACATGACCGATCGGGATCGCCTCTACTTCGAGCGCGGCGAGGTCGTCGACCTCGGCCCGCTCGGCCCGGTCGGGAAGGTCGGCTGGTTCGTCCCCGCGTACGTGGTCGACGAGCACCCCGAGCTCGCGACTTGGGACGGCCTCAAGGACCCCGCAGCGGCAGCCCGGTTCGCCACCCCCGAGACCGAGCCGGAC
>JAOTYQ010000893.1 GCA_029861725.1 Acidimicrobiia bacterium
CGACTGTGACCTCGGCCCCCACCGCCACGACGTCGGCAGACGGGCTCCCGGGTCCACGCCGCCGGCGACGACCGCGATCTCGGTGGCGTCCACGTCCAACTACGACGGGCCAGAAGCTCCGGGCCGGCTCATTTCGTGGCATTGGCAGCCGAACTCGTTGTACCCACGCTGGCCTGTCTCTTTGTGCTGCCGACCGAGGCCGGGTCGGCGTCAACTGCTGTCGAGCGCCAGCGGTTCAGACGAAGATGAAGCTGAGAACCGCCACGGTGAAGATGAGGCTCACCACGACCAAAAACGCCTTGCGGGCGGTGGTGTGGCGCCAGACGTTCGCTTCGGAGTGTTCCTTCATCCTCTCGGTCGCCTTCACGAACACATCACCGGTCAAGGCAACGACGATCACGACCGGGAGGAGGAACACGATGATCCCCGACTTCCTGAACCACGGCACTGTGTCCCAGGACTCGATGTCGGTGGCCGGCTCCATACCCGAAGGCTTCCTCGCCATGCTGTCCTCGTGTCTTCAGGGCGAACGGAGCGCTGTGAGACCGAGACCAGTGGCCGCAGCTCCCGCAGAGCTCTTCGCATGAACTTACCAAGACCGACGCATCCCGTCCGTTTACGATCCCCGCCCCAACCCGCGACCTTCGGCCTATGAGTTTCTAACTTCTGTCAGGGGGTTGCGGGTGTCGTCGGGTTCGGTGGAGCGGGTCAACGTCGCAGCGGCCTTTCGGGGTCGACTCCTTGTTGCGTTGACCCGCTCATGCGTGACTACTCCTCGGTGCGGGATCGATGGCGGGCTTGGGGTGGTGGGATGCGGCGGTCGCGAAATCGAGTGACAGCGTCGAAGACGACCACTTGTCGCATGATGTTCATCGGCTGCTCCTTTCGTACCACTCCCCTGTCGCCGGGTGGACCTTCATAGAATCTCGACGGGTTGCTGGGTTCGGTGACTGAACACCGTACCGGGCCCGTCCAGGCCGGGCCGCAGAGCAGACGGCCACGGAGACGCCAACCCTCCAGCCAAACGGACACGGCACCGATTGTCACTCGATTTCGCGCCCTTTCGCCACACCGAGTGTTCGTTTCGGGGAGGACAGGTCATGTCGTTTTCACTTTCAGTTTCGTGACGCTGCACATCTGCCGAGGGGTTCGTCGCAGGGGTGGAGGTCGGCTGGCGATGGCGTGGCGGTCCCAGCCGGTATGCACGAACGGTCAAGGGCGGCTGCGATCTGCATTCTCTGGGCGAGTGATGGCGTAGACGTAGGAATCTTGCCACTCGCCATTGCGGAAGTGATGACCGCGCAGTAGGCCCTCTTGACGGAAGCCGCATCGTTCAAGGGCACGCTGCTCCGCGATGTTGTCCGCCTCGGTACCTGCCCATATTCGGTGCGTTGTCGTGTGGGCAAAGAGATAGTCAACGAGCAGGCTTTGGGCGATCGTTCCGATTCCGCGATTACGCATGTCGGGGACGATCAACACGCCGATCTCCCACGAGCCGGGACCCGCTCTGTCGGTCTCTCGCCAGTTGACCCATCCGACTGCGGTGTCGTTCTCTTGGAGCGCCACGCACAGGTTGTATGGACTCTTGCCGAGCAGCTGGTCCTCTTGCCACCGCTGTCGATAGTCGTGCGACGATCTAAACCCGACCCACTCGAATGGCCCACCGAATTCGGGGTCGGTTGCATCTCGGTCCATAATCCACAGATCAGGCTCCTCGAAGGGGCGGATGTGGATATCGACTTGCTCCATGCCGCATCCTCCCATCTGCGGCTGCCCTATGCCCGCCATAACCCGGCGCTCGCGGGCCGCCTACGCTGGGTCCCGCAGCGACTCGTGGCCCCACTCCCCCGGTTCTCAACCACTCAACGCGGTGCGCGAAAGCGATTGACACCCGGAGACGTTTCCGCTGCCAGTTTCGTGACGCTGCACATGTGCAACGATACGCATGTCAGAGGCGAACGACACGAGGTGTCAGTCGGTTTCGTCGAGTTCGCCCGTATCATCGTCGGCCATGTCTGATGCTGTTCAGGTTCAGCTCGCGTTGATCGCCGATATGAAGTTGGCGTTTGACGCCGAGGGTCTCGACTGGTGGCTGTTCGGCGGTTGGGGC
>JAOTYQ010000894.1 GCA_029861725.1 Acidimicrobiia bacterium
ACCGCGGTGCATAGGCAGAGGTGACGAGCCCGAGCCGAGGTCACCCGAGGAGGAGAGCCTGCTCGGGTGCTCAGCCGGCTCGCTGGTCGAGCCAGCTTTGCCAGAGCGGCTCGTCGTGCTCGGCGGCTGCCGCGCCGTCGGTCCCGTAGAGGTAGGACCAGATCGACACGCTGACCTGGTCGCCCATGCCCTCGGCGGCGAGGATCGCCGTCCCCGGGGCTGGCTTGTCGAGGAGCAGCGAGAGCCGCCACGGGGTGGCGTCCACGACCGTCCCGACGAGAGTCGGCGCGTCCGGCGCGTCGACGTCGATCCGCTGGCCGACCGCTGGGCTGGGCGGGATGCCGAGCCCACTGGTGAGGGTGCTCCAGGCGTCGTCGCGGGAGCCAGCCCACATCGCTGAGGGGATGACGGCCCTGGCGAGCTGCCCGTCGAAGTGCGTCAGGTGCAGCTTCAGGTTGAGCAGGAACATGGCCCAGCCCTCGGTCATCCCGTCGTACTGGGCGTCCCAATCGTCACCCGAGCCGAAGCCGGTATTGACGAGCCGCACGATGCAAGTGCCACCGTCACGTGCCTCGACAAGCCATTCGAAGGCGAGACCGTCGACGCCCTCCCCGCCGTCGAAGACGACCCGGTGCGGTGGTTCCCAGGCGGCGACTCGCCCGGGGATCTCCATCTCCGGGCCGGGACCGAACCTGGCCGACGCCGATCCACCGGCCCGCTCCTCGACCGTGTGCGGGACGTACCACGAAGAGATCCCCGGACCGGTAGCGATGGCCTCCCACACCTCTTCGGGGGTGCCGGGGACTTCGATCTCGAGCTCGATCGAGCGATCATCAGACATGGTTCAGGTTTCCTTGGTCGAGGTTTGGGGTGAGGCGAGGCGGGGATGGGCGGCGACGACCAAGCGATGCCAGCGACCGCCCGGTGCCGTCTCGTCGTGGTAGCGCGCCGCCAGCGACGTGACGGCGGAGCTGAGCTCTGCGGTGAACGCCGCTCGCTCAGTAGCAGAGGCGAACCGGATCTCGGTATCGATAGCCAGAGTGGCCAGCGCTCGCTCAGCGTTCCTGGCCCGTCGAGCCAACTCGCCAACCTCGCTGACGATGCGGGCCCCGACCGCGACGAGGAACTGGGCCGACAGCCGATCGGTCTGTCCAGGGTGTGCGGCCGAGTCGCCGAGCACGGCTGGGGACATGACGTACGAGCGGGCCGAGGCGACCATCACCCGCTCGGTCAACCCGCGTCGAGGCCGCTCCTCGACGAGCTGCACCAAGCCGTGGTCCTCCAGGGTTCGCAGGTGGTAGTTGACCTTCTGCCGCGACTCGCCGATGGCATCGGCGACGGTCGTTGCCGAGCCAGGTTCGGCGAGAGCGGCCAGCACCTTGGCACGCACCGGGTCCAGCATGACGACCGCGACGTCGGGGCTGTCTATCACCTCGAGCTCCAACACGGCTCCAGTTTGCAATTGACAAATAAGTCTGTCAATACCGGCTCCCTCGAGAGGCGTTGCCGCCAAGAGAGTCAGCGGGGACCCAGTTGAGCGCCGAACCGGTGCGTACCAGCTGCCGTTCAGGCCAGCGCGGCATAGGTCCCGGCGGCCTCCATGGCAGCATGGATCGGGGTGATCAGATCTCCCAGGCGGGCTGCGCCGGCGGCACCGACCGGGGTCCAGATCGGTAGGCAGAGCCTGTCGGTGTCGGTCTCGATCCGCTCCCTCTCCGCGGTGCCGACGGCGGTCATGGCACCAGTGTCGTCGACCCAGCCCCGTTCGCCGAGCCCGACGATGGCGTGGGCCCATTCCTGCTCGTTCCACTGGCGGGTGGCCTGGGTGACGCCGAGCGGGAAACGGCCGGTGCCGACCTGGAGGACCATGCACTCGCAGGGCCCGATTCCGTTGGCGACGAGGACGGCGATGTGAGCATCGCCCCGCCATTCTCGGAGCACCGTGATCTGCTGCCACAGCGCGACGAGCGGATCGTCTGGTAGCTCGACAGCGGTGTTGGCTGCAGCCAGTGCTTTCCCGCCGAGATCGAGCCCGGCGATCACCGGGTCGATGATGGAACGAGCTTCGGCGATGTCGGTAGCGGAGATGTCGACGCCTGTTCGGTCG
>JAOTYQ010000269.1 GCA_029861725.1 Acidimicrobiia bacterium
TCGAGCGACTAGGGCTTCTCTTGCCGGTCCGGCTCCTGCTTGCTCGGCCGCCACAACATCGTGAAGGGCCGGACCGGTGCCCTGGCCACAGCCGACAGGCTCCGAACGATCGGCCGCGGCCCGAACCGGGGCCAGTGCACGAGGCCGGCTTTGACGAACACGATCCAGCTCCCGACGGCGAACGCCAGCATGACCCCGGTGACCGCCATCCAGCCCCACGAGTTCGACGAGCCGGGCAGGTTGCCGACGTTCATCCCGTACCAGCTCGTGATCAGCGACAAGGGCAGGAGAATCGCGGCGTAGACGGTGAGGACGGTGGTGGCCGACGCCTGCCGCTCGGCCGACGCCCCACGGTACGTATCGAGCGTGTCGGTCAGCAGTCCTCTGGTGGCGGCGAGCGACTCGACGACCAGGTTGTGGATGTCGTAGGAGTCGATCAGGATCCTGTTGGCCTCGCGGTCGAGGATGGCCTGGGCGTTGGCTCGCAGCCCGGCGATCACCCGGCGCTGAGGACCCAGCATCCTCCGGATCGTGGCCTCCTCCCGCCGCAGGAGCTGGATCTCGGCCAGCACCCGCTGGTCGGCTTCGAGCGCCCGGTCGGAGAGCTCGTCGATCCTTGTGTCGAATTCGTCGAGCAGCTCGAGATAGCGACGGCCCATGACCTCGGTGAGCTGGGCGAACAGCTCCTCTGCGCCATGCTCGGCCAGGTGGGGGTGGGTCTGGACTGCCTGCCACAGCCACTCCAGCCCGGCCACCGGCGCCGATCGGACAGTCACCAGCAGGTTGGGGCGCACGAAGCAATCCACCTCGTGAGTGTCGAGCCGGTCGTCGTCGGAGATGAGCGCGTGGAGCACGACGAAGATGTGGTCGTCGTAGATCTCGAACTTCGGGAGCTGCTCGACGTCGATGACGTCCTCGATGGCGGCGGGATCGAACTCGAAGCGCTGCCCCAGTTGGTCCATTTCCTCGGGATCACGGGTCGAGACGTCGAGCCACAGCAACGCACCGGCGTCGGCGTGACCGTCGAACCGGTCGAGCTCGGCAGGGACGAGTCCCTCTTCTCCCGGGGATCGGGCCAGCAACCGGTAGCTCATGGTGTCAGCCTCCCACCACCCTCCGCGCAGAAGTCCGCAGGGCACTCGTGACAGCACCCCAGGCCATTGGACCGGCCGACGAGGACCCTCACGACAGCACCTCCGGATCGGGGTCGAAGCGCAGCGGGCCGTGCTCGATCTCCGGCAGCACGTAGCGGGCAAACAGATCGCACTCTCCCGCATGCGGGTAGCCCGAGAGGATGAACGCTTCCACCCCCGCGTCTCGCAGCTCGACGATCTTGGCCAGCACCTGCTCGGGATCGCCCACGATGGCGGCGCCCGCGCCGGATCGGGCTCGCCCGACGCCGGTCCAGAGGTGGCGCTCGATGTAGCCCTCGTCGTCGGCCTGTTCCCGCAGCTCGGCCTGGCGGACCACTCCGGCCGAGGTGGCGTCGAGCGAGCGACTGCGGATCTCGGCCCCGAGCCCGCCGTCGAGCCGCGACAGTAGCCGCCGTGCCGCGGCCCGGGCCTCGTCTTCGGTGGGGCGGACGATGACGTGTGACCGCCAGCCGTACCGCAACCGCCGGCCCTTGGCCGCAGCCCGGGCGTCCATGTCGGCCTTCACCTCCAGCACGCCGGCCGTCGTGTCGGGCCACATCAGGAACACGGCGGCGCAGTCGCGGGCGGCCGGCGAGAGACCTCCGAAGTAGAACAACGGGCTCCGGCCGCTCACGGTCCCGACTCGGGGCGGGTCGATGTGCACCTGGAGAAACTCGCCGTCGAAGGCCACCGGCTTGCGGTCGAGCAGCTCGCGGAGCGCGTACATCACCTCGGTCGAGCGCCGGTAGCGTGGCTCGCCGTCCATCGTCTCGCCCGGCCGGTCGCTGGAGATGATGTTGACCGTCAGCCGGCCCCCGAGGATCTGATCGAGGGTGGCCAGCTGGCGGGCGAGCTGGGGCACGATCAGCTCGCCGCAGCGCACCGCAAGCAAGAGCCTGATGTACGGTGCGAGCGGCCCGATGGCAGCGGCGAAGGCGGTGTTGTCGATCCCGAGGGCGTAGCCCGACGGGAGGAGCACGTTGTCGAACCGGTGACGGTCAGCGGTGAGCACGATGTTCCGGCAGTGCTCCCACGTCGACGCCAGCTCGGGATCGGGGACCCCGAGGAACTCGTAGTCGTCGTCGCACAGCGCGCTGAAGCAGCTCATCTCGACCATCACCCCAGGACCTCCCCTAGCTCGACCGGTCGGCCCTCGTCGATCGAGCGATGGCCAGCGACGCCCATCGCCACGGACCAGAGCCCGTCATCGAGCGTGACCGGGGCCGGTCGTCCCTCGCGGATCGCCTCGAGGAAGGCGACGTGCTCGAGGTAACTCGAGCCGTGATGAAGCCCCGTCACCGCTACGTGGTCGGTGGCGACGACCTCGATCTCGACCTCACCGATCGTGTGCTCGTCCCGTCGACCGGATCGGAGCACTCCTTCGGGAATGAGCGCCTCCAGCTTGCCTCGCTCCCCCACCACCGACAGCTCTTCCTGGTTGTGGGTCGCATCGGCGAACATGCACAGGTCGAGGCTGGCCCTGGCGCCGCTCGGGTAGTCGACGATCACGAACGCGTTGTCGAGGACGTCGCAGCGGCGGCCGTCGAAGATCTCGTCGAGGTGGTTGACGTCCTGTCCACCCGATGCCATCACCCTCGCTGGGCGCTCGTCGAGGACGAGGTTCATCAGGTCGAAGAAGTGGCAGCACTTCTCGACCAGCGTGCCGCCCGTGTTGGCGTTGAACCGGTTCCAATCGCCGACCTTGGGCAGGAATGGGAACCGGTGCTCGCGGATGGCGACCATGCGAGGAGTGCCGACGACCCCCTTCCGGACCTCTTCGATCAGGCGGGCCACCGGAGGCATGTAGCGGTACTCGAGCCCGACGTGGATCACCTGGGGCAACCCGTCAGCCTGGGCCATCAGCTTCTGGCAGTCGCTGACGGTGGTGCAAAGCGGCTTCTCGACGAGGACGTGCCGGCCGGAGGCGAGCACGTCGGCCATGACGTCGACGTGGGTGAAGTTGGGGCTGGCGACGACGACTGCGTCGACCGCGTCGTGGGCGAGGAGGTGACGATGATCGGCGAACACGGCGACGTCGGGGGGGCACGCACGGGCCGCAGTAGCCCGGGAGCCGGGGTCGGGGTCACTGATGGCGACAACGGTGGCGCCCTGGACTCCGGCGACGTTCTCGATGTGCTCCAGGCCCATGAGACCGGTTCCGATGATGCCATAGCCGACGATCGCGCCAGGGTCGAGCGTTGCCATGGCGAGCACTCTACGGGTGCGGCCGGCGTCGTCGGCGCCCGGAGCTCGGGGCTACGGTGAGCCTGGTCGGTCGACCAGGCGGCCCGCGGCGAGGGTCAGTACCTGATCGGCCCGGTCCAGGGCCACCCGGCGGTGCGAGACGGCGAGCACGGTCGTCCCCGCCTTGATCAGGTTGTCCCAGAGCCGCAGCTCGGTCTCGACGTCGAGCGCGCTCGAGACGTCGTCGACGACCAGCAGCTCCGGTTGGCGGGCCAAGGCCCTGGCGGTCGCCACCCGCTGACGCTGACCGCCTGAGAGCCGGAGGCCGCGGGGGCCGATCCTCGTCGCCACCCCGTCGACCATCGCCTCGACGTCACGGTCGACGGCGGCGAGACGAAGGGACTCGCTCAAGCGTTCACGCTCGGTCGCTCCCAACAGGATGTTGTCGGCCAGCGAGTCGGAGACGAGCTGGGGGACCTGTGACAGGTATGCAGTCTGGGGCGGGATGAGGAAGGCAGCGCGATCCTCGATGAGCTCGCCGTTCCAGTGGACCTCGCCCGACGCCTCGTCGGGCCAGGCCAGGCCGAGCAGCGCTCGCAGCAGCGTCGTCTTCCCGGCCCCGATCGCCCCGGTGATCACGGTGAACGAACCTCGGTCGAGCTCGAACGACACGCCATCGATGCCCCCCGTCGGGTAGCGGGCGCTCAAGGACCGAACCTCGAGCCGTTCGAGGGGGAGGCGTTCGGGCACGTCAGGGAGGTGCGGCTCGGGCTCTCGCTGCTCGAACGGGAACGGGCGGTGCACCACGGTGTTGGCGGGGTCGCCGTCGGCGACGAGGGCGCTCATCTCACTGAACGCCACCTTGGCCTGCTGGCTCCTGGCGAGCATCATGCCCAGCATGCGGGGCAGGAAGCCGAGCCAGCCCCCATAGCTGAGGTAGAGGGCGATCTCGGCGACGCCGAAGTCGCCCCGCTGGAGGGAACCGATCGCCACGAGGATCACCAGGCCGAGCCCGATCTCGGCCAGCGACTGGCTCAGCGACCGTATACCGAGCTCGTACACGCGGGATCGGACGGCGGTGTCCCGTCGCTGGTCCATCGATCGGCGCAACCGCTCGAGCACCGGGCTCTCGGCCCGGTTGACCTTGATCGTCGTCGTCGCCGACATCACATCGCCGAGCAGGCCGGTCACCTCCGAGGTGGCGGCCCTGTCCTCCCGGTGGACGAGGCGGAGCCGTCCGCCGAGTGCGGTCGTGGCGAGGGCGACGAGCGCCATCGGGAGTACGAGCACCGCCGTCGCCACCGGGTCGACCGTGATCAGCACCGACAGCGCGATGACGGTGAAGACGACACCGCCGGCGACGTCGATCCAGCTGTCGACGAACAGGACGACGTCCTTGGTGTCGTCCCGGAACCGAGCGAGCGCCTCGCCGGGCGACGTGACCGGGCGACCGGCGTCGTCGCCGCCGTTGGCCAATTGCGCGGTGAGCATGTTGCCCCTGAGCAGGGAGCTCATGAACTCCCACGACTGCGTGAACCACACCGCCCCCCAGTGCAGCGCCGCCATGCGGAGGGCCTCGATGACGAGCAGGAGCCCGGCCAGCCACACGACTTGGGTCGTGTCCTCCGCCTCGAGCCCGGCGAATGCCCTCGACAGCACCCAGCCGGCCGCCGCAGGCAGGGAGAAGAAGAGGATGAACGCCGCGGTGCCCAGCCAGAAGACCCGCCGCTTGTGCTGGCTGACTCGCCAGGCCAGTGACCACACGTTCACGACGGCACGCCCGAGTCGAGGCCATCGTCGATGAAGCCGCTCGAGCCCTCGGCGGTCCCCCGGGCGACGAGGAGCAGCTCTCGGTACCGGGACTCCGGTGAGGCCTCGAGCTCGGGCCTCGGCCCGTGCTCGACGATCCGGCCCTCTTCGACGACGACGATCTCGTCGACCTGGCGGAGGGTCGACAGCCGGTGGGCGATGACGAACACCGAGCGATTCTCGAACAGCGTCGCGATCGCCCGCTCCAGCTCGGCCTCCGTCGCCGGGTCGACCCGGGCGGTGGCCTCGTCGAGCACAACGAGATCCGGATCGCGGAGCCACACCCGGCCGAGTGCCAGGAGCTGTCCCTCGCCGGCCGAGAGGCCGAGCCCGCCCGGACCGAGGACCCCGTTGCGGGCCTCACCCCGGAACTGGTTCAGCCCGACCGCCTCGAGGGCCCGGTCGACCGCCGCATCGGTGATCCGCTCGTCGAACAGTGTCAGGTTGTCCCGTATCGAGCCCTTCATCAGCTCCACGGTCTGGGGCACCACCGCCACCCGTCGGCGAAGCTCATCCTTGCCGATGTCGCGGATCGGGACGCCCCCGAGCCTGATCTCGCCGGACGTGGCGTCGATCAATCGGACCAGCAGCCTCGAGACGGTCGTCTTGCCGCTGCCGCTGTGGCCGACGATCCCGACCGAGCGGCCGGCTGCCACCTCGAGGTCGACGCGGTCGACGACGGCCTGCCCGTCCCCGTAGTGGAACGACACGTCGTCGAAGCTCACAGCCAACGGACCGGGGTCCGGCGACCGGGCGGTGCCGGATTGATCGGCATCGGGAATCGTCGTCGAGATCGCGAGCAGCTGGATGACGCGCAGCATGGCGCCGTTGGCCTTCTGGACCGTCTCGAGGTCGTTGATGAAGTCCTCGAGCGGCCGCCGGATCTGCTGGCTGTACTGGTAGAGCAAGAAGGCCGTCCCGATGGTGAGCACCCCGCGCTCGACGGCGATCGCTCCGCCGACCAGCGCGAGGGTCGCGCCGATCGTGACCGACGCCTGGAGCCGCCGCCACATGTAGAGGGCCGAGCGCTCGCGGTCCAGCACCGAGCGCACGTGGAGGCCGGTGTCTTCGACGAAGCGATGCACGGCGTAGGCGCCGGCGCCGTTGGCCCGCAGGTCCTCGGAGGCGGTGAGTCGTTCCTCGATCCCGCCGAGCAGCCGGGCGCTGGCGCTCATCTCGTTGGCCGACTCCGCGACTGCGGTGTGGCGCTGGCGGTAGATGACGACGGCCGTGGCGGCCACGTAGAGCGTCATCGCCACTCCGACCCGCCAGTCGATCACGGCGACGATGCCGATGACGCCACCGACGATGATCAGGGCCGAGGTCGAACGGACGAAGACGATGGCAAGGAAGTCCGAGACCGAGCTGACGTCGCCGTCGACCCGCTGGACTAGCTCCCCCGGGCTGTGGGATCGATGGAACTCGTGGTCGAGCCCGAGAACGTGCTCGGCCATCTGGTAGCGGAGCGTGTTGGCGGTCTCCCACGCCACCGACGTCGAGAGATAGGCCACGCTGACCGCCGCCAGCTGCGACACGACGGCCACCGCCAGGAAGGCGCCGGCCAGCAGCAGCAGGTCGGCCCGGGCCGCGCCCTCGGCTCCGCGATCGATCAGCGTGGCGAGGATCGCCGGACCGGTGAGGACCAACGCGCTGTTCGCGACGACGACGGCGATCAGCAGGCTGTAGCGACGGGCGTGGGGCCGTATCAGGGCAGCGGTTGCCCGCCAGGGGAGCGACCGATGCTCGGGCATTCCGGTCAGCTTTGCCGAAGAGACCCCCGCTGTGCAGGTCGATTACCCGATCGGTCCGCCTGGTGGCCCGCTCGGCGTCGGTCAGCGGCGGGCCGACACCGACCCGATGCCCCGCCACAGCGCCAACCCGCCGGCGACGACCATGACGAGGGCGGCGACGAGCACCCCCGTCCGCACGAGTGACCCAGCGGAGGTCTCGGCCGCACCGGCGTCGATCAGGCCTCGCTCACCGTCGACGAACGCGGCCTCCAGGAGCATCACGGGGTTGCGGCCGTCGTCGCTGTCGACGACGACGGTGAGCAGGGTCGTCGGTCGACTCGGGTCGTCGGTCGGACCGGCCACCGCCATCTGAGCGAACAGTGCGCTCTGGTCGCCGCAACGGCGATCACCACCCGCTTCCGAGCCGGCTACCAGGCCGGCAACGAGGGCGTCGGCCAGCGGTAGGCCCTTCGACCGCTCGGCTTCGAACGCGGTCAGAGCGTCACCGACGACGGCCCGCGAGGCCAGGAGGTTGCCCTGGACGGACACGCCGTCGCCCTGGGCGTCGAGTGCTTCGTCGCTCGTCTCGGCTCCGGTGAACGCCGCGACGTCGCCGGCGACCGAGGCTACGGCGTGTTGGCGCAGGGCTGCGAGCTCATCGAACTCCTCCGACACCAGATCGGTGATGATCTCGCTCGGGCCGACCCCGGCCGCGACCAGCTCCTGGATCCGGTCGGGGGCGCCCAGGTTCAGCTGGGCCTGGGTCACCGCAGCGGTGCTCCCGGGAACGAGGACGACCGGCACCAGCGGGCGCTCCGGATCGCCGAGCACCTCGGCCGGGACGCACGATGCGATCGCGGCACCGACCTCGCCGGTCGCCGGATCGGTGGCGACGATCGACCACGTGGCCCCGGCGGCGGTCGCCCAGAGTCCGGTGAGCGCACCGATGACGACGAGCGCTGCTGTCGTCTTCTCGAGCCGGGTCGGCCGG
>JAOTYQ010000270.1 GCA_029861725.1 Acidimicrobiia bacterium
ATGGAGTAAAGGGCAGAGCTTCATATCCGACGATGCCGCAATCGTCGCGGTATTGCTGAAGAAATGGGATATTCAGACAGGTCTCATATGTACGGCTCTTGGGGATGATGATGCCGGCCGCGACGTGGTGAGGCAACTCGAGGATTTGGGCATTCTGGGTGAATTTCGCCTCTCGCCAGAGATCGTCACCCCCTTTGAAGTGAATGTTTCTGACAGGAAGAGAGGTGGGCGAACCTATTTCTGGAAGCGAGAACCGGAGATTCTCGATACTCTTGACGCGGCTGACTTGTCCCTTATTGAGGGGTCGAAGTTGCTGTACCTTGACTGGTACGATGGTGATCACATCATGAGGGCGCTTGAGGAGGCTCGGAATCAAGGCGTACCTGTGTATCTAAACCTCGAGCATGGTCACGAAGATCCAAAGTTCCTTGCGCGATATGCGTCCTACATTAGTATCTGTCAAGCGGTCACGGATGCTTCTCAAACAGCGGGAAATGCATATGAGATCGCGTCCGATCTGCTCGAAAGGGGCTTGGGCACGGTGTTAGTGACGATGGCAGACGAAGGGTGTTTAGCTGCCACTCGCCTACAGACTATTCGTGTCCACGCTCCAATAGTTGATGTCCTTGACGGCTGCGCAGCAGGTGCTACATTCTCGGCCGGTTTTCAGTACGGATTCATCAAGAGATGGGAATTTGAGCACTGTCTCAGATTCGCTGTCGCTGCTGCATCACTTCAATGCACAGTCGCAGGACCCACCGCCTTCCCTCTGGCAGATATTGAATCGTTGGGTGCATCGCTGGACGTCGAGATTTCATAGTCCGGCGCTGTTGCGTTGATCGATCGAAGGTCACGCCGTGCGTGATCGCGGGCGGCGGTGGTTCGCTCAGATGCCGTGGGCGAGTTCATTGAACGCTTCGATCAGGCGATGATCTTGGGAGGCTTCGGTTCCGAGTTCGTAGTGGCCTCGGCGGATGTTCTGGGTGAATGCGTGACCCGAATCACTATCGAGGCAGTTCGCCGCTCAACGCAACATCGAGTTTCGGTCCCGGTTGGCTACCGTCGAGGATGCCTGCGATATCGGCCAACCCCCGTTGCGGCGCAAATGTCGGATGGGCGTCTTCGCGCAAGGCCCCGACGACCTTGCGAACCTCATCAAGGGCGGCGGCTGCAGCCGCCTCGACTCGGGCCTGAGGGTGCCGAGAAGTCATCTGTGCTGCTGATCTGGTCTGTTGCCTGACGGTTTGGGCCGGGGGAGCGTGGGTTCGGGCGCGTTGATGCTGGAGGTCCCGGGCGGTTTGGCTTGTCGGACTGCTCAGGCTGCTGGTCGGTACTCGTTGATGAGTCCGGCGCAGGTGGTGGTGCGTTGGATCGGCTGGCCCACTTCGATCACGGACGCTTCACCCTTGTCGGCGGGCGCTCGTTGCTTGAGGCTTCGGTGAGGGCGGTGCTGGTTGTAGTGGTCGACGAACTCGTCGAGAAGTCGCTCGAGTTGGCGTTGGTTCCAGATGAGCGTGCGATCCAGGAGTTCGTGGCGGACCGTGCGGACCCATCGTTCAGCGAACGCGTTCGCTTGTGGAGCACCAGGCGGTGTCTTGATCGCTTCGGCGCCGATTGCGGTGAACACGTGGTCGAAGCTGCTGGTGTATTGGCCGGCGCCGTCGCGGATCACGAGGCGGATCGCCCGCTGGTAGGCCCTGGCGAGGTTGCGAGCGGCTTGGGTCGTCCAGGGTCCGGTGGGGTAGGTGGTGATGCCGGCTATGTGGACGCGTCGGGTGTCGATTTCGATGAAGAAGAGGACGTGGAGGCAGCGCACGGTGATGGTGTCGACGCAGAAGAAGTCGGTCGCGATCATGGCGTGGGCTTGGCTGGCGATGAACTGGCTCCAGGTCGGGCCGGTGCGATTCGGTGTGGGTTCGCGTCCGTTATCGCACAGGATCGTCCACACGGTGGAGGCAGCGATGCGATGTCCGAGTCTGCGGAGTTCGCCGTGGATGCGGCGGTAGCCCCAGGTCGGGTTATCAGTGTCGAGGCGGAGAACCAGTTGGCGGAGCTGGGCCGGGGTGGCCGGTCGGCCGGTTCGGGATTGTGGTGGTTGGGTCCAGTGGCGGGCGACAAGGCGTCGGTGCCAGCCGATCACCGTGGCGGGCCTCACGATCAACATCACGCCGTCGAGCCGGCGGCGGTCGAATGCACGCGACAGCACGCTCAGGATCGTCCGGTCCGTAGGGGTGAACCTTGGTCGCTTAACCTGCCGCTGGAGGACGAGGATCTGATGGCGGAGGGCCAGGATCTCGGCGTCACGCTTGTCACCGGACACGAGCAGCAGCCCCAGCCGTGAGATCAGAAGCCGGAACAGGTGCGTGAGGACCGATGACACGGCCGGGCACGGTACCGACCCTCAAAGCTGTGACCTGCAGCGACGCGTTCTCGGCACCCTCACGGGTCAGATGGCGGTTCGCAGTCGCGCTTGAACAGCCGCGATAGTCTTGCCCATGCCCAATCGTCCGCCATTGGTTGCGTCCTATTGGCCAGCCAGCGATGACCAACCGTTAGTCGATTCGACCTGCGGCGACGCGCTGCGCGAAGCGGCGGGATTGCGTCCTGACGCGGTGGCGGTGGTGGATACTGGCGGACCGTTTGGATCGCGACGCCGCTGGACCTATCGCGAGTTGCTGACTGAGTCCGAACAGCTTGCCAGGTCTCTGGCCGGGCAATTCCCTCAAGGGACCCATGTTGCTGTGTTCGGCGCCAACTCACCCGAGTGGGTGATCGCCCAGTTTGCCCTCGCGCTGTCAGGCCTGGTCATGGTGACCGTCAATCCAGCGCTTGGGGCCGATGAGCTTGCGTACATCCTACGTCAATCAAGGTCCCGTGGAATCTTCTATCAATCTGAATACCGCGGCGTTGACATGCGGGCGACGATCGAGGCGGCGTGTGATTTGAACGCTACCCAACTTGACTTCATGAGGCGTCTAGATCAGCTCGGCGACCTTGTCGCTGAGTGGGTTCCTGAGGTTTCCTTGCCGACGGTCGATTCGGCCGATCCGGCGATGATCCAATATACCTCCGGCACTACCGGGAACCCCAAAGGGGCAGAGCTGAGCCACTACAGCGTGACGAACAATTCACGCTTCATGGCGATTCTGAAGGAGATCGACGAAACGACGGTGAACCTCGCCGTTGCTCCCTTATTTCACACCGCCGGTTGCGTTGCCAATGTTCTTGGCTCGGTCCAATCGGGCAGCACGATGCTGCTGCCTTCCGCGTTCACTGCCTCGTCAATGTTGGATCTCATCGCTGAGGAAGGGGTGACGTTCACCTTTGGCGTGCCGACGATGCTCATCGCCCTATTGGCAGAGCAAGAAGCCAACCCTCGAGATCTGTCGAGCCTCAAGACGGTCTTCTCAGGGGCCGCCACGGTGCCGGTCGATGTCGTCAGGCGTGTCGAAAAGGAATTCGATGTAAGTCTAGTCATTGGCTACGGGCAAACCGAGACATCTCCCGCCATAACGCACACGCGGCTAGATGATACGGCCGAGGACAAGAGTGAAACCATCGGCTATGCCATACCGCAGGTTGAGATTAAGATCATCGATACAGAATCGGGCAAGACGTTACCGGTGGGAGAGCCAGGCGAATTGTGTACACGGGGCTTTAACGTGATGCTCGGATACTACGACAACCCCGAGGCCACTCGCGACACTATTGACAGTGAAGGCTGGTTGCATACTGGGGATCTCTGCGTGATGGATGAACGCGGGTACTGTCGCATCACCGGACGGTTGAGAGACTTGATCATTCGAGGTGGGGAGAATATCTATCCGCGAGAGATAGAAGAGGTGCTGTATGCACATCCGGCAATAGCCGAAGTGGCGGTCATTGGCATTCGAGATGACTACTGGGGTGAAGAAGTCGGGGCCGTCATGACCTTGGCGCCGAATCGAAAGGTCAGCGGCGAGACGCTCAGGGAATATCTAGGAGGGAGGCTCGCGAAGCACAAGATTCCACAGTACTGGTTCGCGGTACCTGAGATTCCTTCTACCGCGTCCGGGAAGGTACAGAAGTTCAAGCTGGTGGAGTTGGCCGAAGGTGGCGAACTGGATGGCCACAGGGTGTAGTTGGTCGAGCCGGAAGATCAGCCTCGTTGAAGTCGACCCGGCCGCTCACCGGTGAGTTCTTCGTCGTTCACGGAACCGATTTGGAGTGTCGTCGTTCTGGTGCATGGTGAAGCTGATAGGCCGACCCGTTTCGGTGGCGAGCCTGCGCAGCAATTCGATCTCGTTCTCGACGAGCTCATCATCGTCTGATTGGTGTGCGTCGGAGATCAGTTGGATCGCTCCACGCTCCATCTTGCCCAATGCTGCAGCGACCCCGAGCACCTCGTCGGTCGAGGATTTCAGAAGCTCTCCCACTCCTACTGCGGACCCTCGGCCAACGCGGCGCCCGCCATGTCCTCGACCCCTTCGAGCAGTTCGATGAGGTACTGACGGTTGTCCGGGCGGGCTGGAGCGAAGCCGACGCCACAGTTGCCTCCTACCAGTGACGTCACGCCCGTTGATCGACCACGGGGAGAGGTCGGGATCCCCGTGGTACGTTCGAGGCTCGACCTGGATCCCACAACAGACCGGAGGCTTCTGATGAACAAGACTCCCAAAGCCGAGCTCCCTGCCGATTTCGACCTCGCCGAGGCCGAGTGGTTTCACTACGGAGGGGGCCCGAAGTTCGACTACCCGATCGACTATGCGGTGTCTGTAGTCGAGGCCGACGTCGCCGCCGGACGTATCGACTTCCTGGGTCGCTGGGCGCCCGACTCGTTCTGTCACTACCACCGTCACCTCGGCACGACCATGGCGGCGGTGCTCGAGGGAGAGCAGCACCTCACGGAGACGAACGAGTACGAGACGGTTACGAAGGTTCGATCAGTCGGGTTCACCGGCCAAGTGCCTGATGGCGAACAACACATGGAACGTGCAGGCAGTGACGGCCTCACCATGCTGTTCAGCGTTCACAGCCCCGATGGTCGACTCTTCGAAGTCCTCGACCGGGATGGCAACGTGCTCATAGCGGCCACAATCGCCGAGTTCCTGGAACAGACCATGGCTCCCGCCAACTAGCGCGGCACAGCATCCTGTGCAGCGCCTCGGGGGATGGCCAGCGGCGTATTCAGGCACCGCCTTGATCGTCGCCGCTCCCCGTTGGCTAGCCTCAGCTTGTGATGAACGCTTCGGGAGCAACACCACCGGTTGGCTCGAGCCCGGCCTATGACGCCATCGTGATCGGGGCGGGATTCGGCGGGCTCTACGCGCTGTACCACCTGCGCGACGAGATGGGCTTGTCGGTCCGGGGCTTTGACGGCGCGAGCGACGTCGGGGGTACTTGGTGGTACAACCGCTACCCGGGAGCGCGGGTCGATGCGCCGAGCAGTCCGTTCTACGCCTACACGTTCAGCCAGGAGCTGGTCGACGAGTGGGTGTGGCCCGAGACGCAGAGCACGCAGGCCGACGTCCTCGCCTACGTGGAACACGTCGCTGACAAGTTCGACCTCCGAAAAGACATCCAGTTCGACACGTTCGTGACAGACGCCCGATACGACGATGACAACCAGCACTGGACGATCGAGACCGACGGGGGTGAGCGGGCCACCGCCCGATTCCTGATCTGTGCGATCGGGGCGCTCTTCGTCGCCAACATGCCCGACTACACCGGCATCGACGACTTCGCCGGAGACATTTACCACACCGGTCGATGGCCGCACGAACCGGTGTCGTTCGAAGGCAAGCGGGTCGGTGTGATTGGCACCGGCTCGTCGGGCGTCCAGGCGATTCCCCAGATCGCGAAGACCGCCGATCACGTCACCGTGCTGCAGCGCACGCCCCAATACGCGCTTCCAGCCCGCAACCGACCATTGCCCCAGGAGGATCTCGAGCAGTACCGAGAGGACTGGGACGATCTCCGGGCATCGATGCGGTACCGGGGTGGTTGGCCGTTCCCGACAAGCAAGCTTCAGGCCGCAGACCACACATTCGAGGAACGCCAAGAGCGCTACGAGGAGATGTGGGAGCGGGGTGGCATGCACCTCGCCATCAACAGCTTCACCGGGGTGTACGTCGACGAGGAGCTGAACGAGGAGATCGCCGAGTTCGTCCGGGGCAAGATCCGCGACATCGTGGACGATCCCGAGACAGCGCAGAAGCTGATGCCCAGCTATCCGTTCGGAACCAAGCGACTCATCCTCGACAACGGCTACTTCGAGACCTACAACCGCGACAACGTCACCTTGGTCGACCTGCGCAACGACCCGATCGAAGCGTTCACCGAGAGCAGTGTTCGCACGGTCCACGGCGAGCATCCGATCGACGTGTTGGTGCTCGCCACCGGATTCGACGCCGTCAGTGGCTCGATGCTCAAGCTCAACCCGAAGGGCCGCGGCGGAGTCCCATTGAAGGAAAAGTGGGCGGAGCGCTTCGACAACCACCTGGGCATGACCATCGCGGGTTACCCAAACCTCTTCATGATCCACGGTCCAGGCGCCCCGGGGGTGTTCTTCACCATGCCGCTCGGCGCTGAGCTGCAGACGGCGTGGATCGAGTCGTGTATCCGCCACCTCGACGAAGCTGGTCTCGGTGCGATGGAGGCAACCGAGGACGCCGAGGCGAGCTGGGACGCCGAGATCAACGGGATCGCGAACCGCACCCTCTACCCTCGAACCGACTCCTGGTACACGGGCGCGAACATCCCCGGCAAGCCGCGCCAGTTCCTCGGCCACCTCATGGGCTCGCAGTATTTCAACCGCCTGACAGAGGTGGCTGAAGCCGGCTTCAAGGACTTCGTGTTCGAGGAGCGGCGCTAGCTAACGGCCAGAACTGACGGCACGGCCTGCGATATGGGAGGCGTTCGGCCAGGTCCCAGACCTTCTCGCTCACGTTGGAAGCCACGAGTGCTGTGACCGGCCGACCGGTCTGACGGGCGATGTGCTCGATCCAGTACTGCTCGTCTGGTTGATCGAGATGGTCGGTGATGATCTCCATCGTGCCGTGATCGAGTTCGGCGAGGGCCTCACCGATGGTCATGATCTCGTCGGCCGTGGCGTTGGTCCCTGGCACCTGGCTGCCGGCCTTGTCGAGATGTCCATAGAACCGCGAGGTCGTGAAACCAAGAGCGCCGGCGGCCATGCCGCTTCGGGTGATCGAGGCCATGGCGGCGATGTCGTTGGCCGTGGCACCGTCGTAGCAGCGATCACCCATCACGTAGTGACGGACGGCGACGTGGGGCACCTGGGCTCCGACGTCGATGGTGTAGGGCGTGTCGATTGCGTCGAGGTACTGGTCGAAGCTTTACCAGCCCCACGGGATGCCCTCGTGAAGCGCGGTGCCAGGGATGTCCTCAACGCTTTCCATGAGGTCGAGGAGGGCCGTCTCTCTGCCAGGTCGGACGGGTGCGAAGCCAACGCCGCAGTTGCCCATGACGATGGTGGTGACACCATGCCAGCTGCTCGGCGTGACCTCCTTGTCCCAACAGACCTGGCCGTCGTAGTGGGTGTGGAGCGACAACCTCGACGATCTGGCCGCCGGCCACCGCTATGTCGCCAACAAAGCTCGTGGGCAACGCTACTACACCGCGTCGATCGCCTGAGGTGCCCGAAACTCCGTCGGAGCCTGTGATCAGGTGTTTCGCGTAACGCGACCAACTCAGGCCCGCGGAGGGAGACCAGGGAGGATTCAGATTCTGGGGTTCGTGCTCGAAGCGACACTCCCCGGTCCCTCGGCTCTCGCACCAGACTTTGGACGGGCTCGAACTTCCAAGTACACGCGGCGACCACGCCCC
>JAOTYQ010000271.1 GCA_029861725.1 Acidimicrobiia bacterium
CCGGTACACACCCGGTGCCAGGCCGGTCACGTCGCCGACGACGACGTACACCTCGAGCGGATAGAGCGCTCCCGCCGAGGGTGCGGTCCTGAAACCCTGGTCATTGGTGGTGCCCTGCGCCGCCCACAGCAGCTGTGACACCTCGGCCAAGGTAAGGGCCGCACCCGTGTACTCCCGGACCGACCGCCGGTTGAGCAGCGCTTCCTCCACCGACACGTCGCTCTGATGACGAGGCGGCACGAGCTGCACCCGGGCTTCGGGCTTCTCCTGCTCCCTCGTTTCATCCTGGTCGCCGCAGCCAATGGTCAGGGCGACGATCAACGTCACCCGCAGAGCCCTCCCGATCATCCTCTTGGTGCCGGTCTCCCCCACGGCGCTCCCCTCGCCACGCTCGATCACCATCTTGCCACCATCGCCGAGAGGTGTTGCCCAGGACTGGGTCATGGTGGCTCGAAGGTCTGCTGTGGTTCAACCTCAGTCACCGTCGGTCGGAACGTCATGGCCTTTCCCCCCGGCAGTCCACTGGTTCCAGGTCAGCGTGCTCCTGGTGCTCTTGTCGGGCCCTCTTGTCGGCCCGTCCCCTGAGCAAGGTGACGATAGCGATTGCGACGAACCCCAGCACGCGGCCAAGCCGAATGTGTCCCGGATGTCGGTACGACGCGGATTCCTGCTTGTGGACGACGTCGTCGAGCGGGGGACGGGCGGCCTGCGACGGACTATCGGTCCGAGGTCAACCGGGAACGCAGCGTCGATAGGCCTTCACCGTCGAGCTGATCAAGCGCATAGGGCCGACCGGCTATCGCGCAGATCAGGTCAATCCCAGGACCAGTGACCTCAGGTCCCGAGCCGTGGCTCCAGTCGCCGTCGGTCGCCCTGAAACTGAGTCCTTCTGCCCGCATCTTCCCATTGAGCGGCGGCTTGGTCTCGACGTACATCGGTCCGACTTGTGTGATGTGTTCTGCGGGATGCTCGCCCCGGTCACCCAATGCACGGCGGATGTCCTCGCCGTGGCAGATCATCTCGCCGAGCACGATCTCTTTCAGGCGGTCCGGTGTGGACGGGTTCTCCACCGACCTCTCGAGCCGATCGATCCGATCATCCGGTGACCCGAGCAGATACTTCTGCATATCACGGTTCACGAACTTGTCGAAGCTGAACCCCGACCGGACGAATCCCCGCGCGAAGTTGCCGTAAGTCTGATTGCCTGCCGCTGTCAGGTGGGCAACGAGGTGTCCGACGGTCCACGGATCGCAGACCGTCATTTGTTCCCACCCCTCGGCCGGCATCTCGCGCAGGTACGCGACGACAGCTTCACCTTCCGCCCTGGTCATCGCTCTTACGTCAGCCATCGAAGCTCCCTTGTGTTTGAATCGTCTGCGACTACCAAACCGCGAGGGCGTCCACCACCGTGACGATGATCGGGGCCCGTCCGATAGTACTCAGTCATGTAGTTCCCAGGTCGTCCGAGAACAGCACGAGTGCTGCGCCCGGGAACATCGCCGGCCCAGCCACTACTAAGCGTGGGGTGACTGGGCGTTAGTTGGCTCAGCTCAACCGGCGGCCGACCGGCTCTACCGGGCGGCGACCGTGACCGACGAGGGGCCGCATCGTCTGGCCCTCGGCCTCGACCTCGAAGGCGGTCTCCACCTCGACCCGTTCGAGACCAGCGCTGCGCAGGGCATCCGTGACCTCGCTTCGGCTGAGCCCGTGGTCATCTTCACTACGCTCCCAGTCCCATTGGATGAAGACACCGCCGGGCCGAAGCAGAGCCGTCAGCTGGCCCGCCGTCCCCGGGTAGTCGTCCAAGAAGGAGCAGACCGAGGAGCAGACGATCAGGTCGTTGCCCGAGGGTGAGTCGGCAAGCTCGGCGGTCGTGGTGACGGTGGTCCAGCCGTGCCGATCGATCTTGGCCTCAAGGACCGCCAGCATGGCCGGCGAGGTGTCGACGGCAACGACCTCGGACCCGGCGTCGACCAATCGCTCCGTCAGCAGACCCGTGCCGCAACCGAAGTCCACCACCTGGGCGCCGCCCAGCACAATGCCGGTGCCGTCGAGCACGGACTCGAGCGAGGCGAACGCAGCGCGGGCGTAGGCCCTGGCCCCTTCGTGGTCGTCCCACCCGTCTGCATACCGGTCCCACCCGTCATCCACGGCTGCATGATAAGTCTGGCTGCGTAGTGCGCAATGGCGGGAAGACCCCTCAAGGCGAGATCAATCTGGTCGAGTGACGGCGACGCCGCAGAGCAAGCTACGGCATCTGCATCATGATGAACCGCTCGGCCGACCCGTCGACGAAGAGCCCGCCTGCTTTGTCCACCATCGCGGCGTAGTCGGCATCGGCGGCTGCGGCCTCGCTGGCGGTGTCGAGGTCCGCGGCGCTGTCGTACCCGATGATCCAGGTGACTTGGAACATGGCCCCGGCCGTACTCGTTGCCAGCATGCCACCGTGTCCCGTCACTTTCGTCACGTGCTCCAGGATCTCGGTGGCCCGCGCCGTCGCCTCGGTCACATGCCCCATTGCGATCGTTGCTCGCGTCGCTTGGATCAGAGGCTTCGGCTCGCTGAGCTCGCCGGTTGTCGCCACCACCCTGTTCATGAGGATCTCGGCGGGAGCCGCCCAGAGGTCGCTCACCGTAGCCGCCAGGCTCTGGTAGTCGGCGTCGCCTGCCAGCTGCATCTGTGCGTCGACCAGATCGGCCATTCCATCCAACCTCGAACTCAGCATGAACGAACCGGTCGGGGCGCCTGCCACTACCGCCCACGCCCATGCCGGTCGTCCGAGCACCGATACCAAGAAGTCGCGGATTTCCGCTACCTTCGCTCCCGTCTCGCCTCCCCGCCCCGGCTTGGCCTGGATCTGTGCGGACCATATGTACATGATTCTTCCCTCCAGCACCCGCCCGCGGTCTGCAGGTCGATGGACAGGACCGTAGCTCGCTATTCAGACGAGAGCCTCCGGAACGCGCAGGTTCTTGTGCAGGCGCTGAAGCTCGCCCACAGTGCGACTGAGACTGACAATAGGATCCGCCGGGCGGCGGACCGTCGGGCGAAAGCAAAGGCGTGGCGATACACAAGGTGTCCACCGCTCCGAACTGAGCTGAGTTCGAGCAGGTTGGCGACGCGGTCCGGTCCTACGCTGTGACCGACGCCGCCGACATCATCGGCATCGGCACCTGGCCCGCTCGACATCACTCGCACGTTCGTTCGAGGGCGCGAGTGCCCACGTCGCCCGATCGGAGTAGAACACCTTCGCCCAGCGCGGACGAGCTTGAGCGGCGGGATTTCCTGGGAGGTTGCCTGCGGTGATGACCAGGGTGGTTGACGCGTTCGGGGTGACGGAGAGCAAGCTGTACTGCTGGACCGTTCCCTGCGGAGACGGCGACAAGGTCGACTGCGTCGAGCTCCAGGTGATCGAGTAGGAGAGCGAACGCCCTGCGGACAGTAGACAACGTCGGCACCCAGCTCCATGACCCACGAGCGCCGTTCGCATCGCGTCGGCGGTGGAGGCGTGTTGCCCGTAGAACTCCCTCACCGGTCTCCATTGACTTCAGGACGGAGGCGGAGGGTCACGATCTGGAAGGGGGCGATGTCGAAGTGGACGGTGTGCTCGTCGACGAGCTCACATCCATCACTGCCCGCCAGCGGCTCCTCGAGGAGGCTGCAACGCTCGGCCGACACTACCGGGAAGCCAAGCGAGAGCACGACCGGACCCCGGCAGCGCTCGTTCTCGTACAAGCGAACGATGACGTCCCGGCTGTCTTCTGCCCGCTTCACTGTTTCGACGACGACGTTCGCTCGGTCCACCACCAGGAACGTCGGTGGTGCAATCGACTTCGTCTCGGCCTCGGTCTCGATTCGAGTGGCGATCGGAGCGTCGTTCAGGCGGTAGGCGGCATCGACGGTCCCATTGCGCCAGTCGCCGTGGTGCGGGTACAGGCTGTAGGTGAACCGATGCTCGCCCTCGTCGGCTTGAGGGTCGGGGTCAGCAGGGCTACGCAGCAGCGTGAGGCGGAGGACGTTGTCATGGACGTCGTGGCCGTACTTGCAGTCGTTGAGGAGGCTAACGCCGTAGTCGCCCTCACTGATGTCGATCCACTTGTGGGCACAGGTCTCGAACCGGGCCCAGTCCCACGACGTGTTGGTGTGTGTCGGTCGCTCGACATTGCCCCATTGGATGTCGTAGGTGGCGACCTGGGCGTGGACCTCGACTGGGAACGCCACCTTCAGCAGCGTGTGGCGCTCGTGCCAGACAACGGTGGTGTCGAAGTCCACCCGTCTCGTGGACCGTTCCAGACGAACGGTCTGGCTGATCACGCTCGCTCCGAGCCGACGGGTGAACGCGACGGCGACTCGGAGGGGTCCTTCCTCTGCGATCGCGGCGTAGTGAGCCGGCTCCGAGCTCCATTGCCGGTCGTCGTAGAAGATGTCGATGTCCCACGCATCGAAGGCCAGGGGTCGATCCTCGAATGCCTGAAGCTCGTTGCCCCGCTGGCCGGCGGGAATGACATCGCGCTGCGCCTCCTTGTCGTACAAGAGCACGATCTCGCCAGACTCGTCGAGCTCCAGTCGCAACAGGCTGTTCTCCAGCACGAACCCGCTGGGCGTGGCCTCGACCGACAAGGCCGAGCGACCATCGCGCTCTCCGAAGGGGAGCGACGTCGACGGCTGCTCGGTGAGGAAGCTGAGACCGTAGGGTCGGAGGTCTGCCAGCTCGACGAGCGTGCCGTCGACCGTCTTCTGAGTCGTCAACCGCTCGCCCGTCGCTCCATCGAGGAGGTCGATGCCGTCACCGACCTCCTCGGAGAGGAGGACGACGGCGCGGCCGCCGAACGGGCACGAGTTGGCGACGACGAGACCACCGCCGATGCCACGACCGGCTGCCAACGCCCGGAGCGCGTCGTCCCGGATTCGCTCTGCGATCAGCCGCACTCGCTCGTGGTCGGCGGCAGCGTCCTCATAGACTTCGGCGATGGACGACCCGGGGACGATGTCGTGGAACTGGTTGAGGCAAACGAGGCGCCACGCTTCGTTCAGATCGTCGCGGGGATAGTCGAACCCGGCCTCCAGCGCGGCCCATGTGGCCAGGAACTCGGCGTCGTGGAGGAGGACTTCGCTCTTGCGGTTCGCTCGCTTCGTGCGCCCTTGGGTGGTGTAGGTGCCGCGGTGATACTCGAGATAGAGCTCGCCGTTCCAGGTCGGCAACCGATCACCGACCCTGGCTTCCAGCTGCCGGAAGAACTCGATTGCCTTGCCCGGCCTGATCCGAGGTGTGCCCGGGAAGTCGCCCATGACTGACAAGTTCTCGATCATCTCTCTGGTCGGCCCACCTCCTCCGTCTCCATAGCCGTAGGACATCAGCAGGGGCGCATTTACTCCCGACGGCCCTACGTCTTTCTGGCGGAAGTTCCTCCACGTGCTGAGGACGTCCACCGGGCGGGCCTCGGAGTTGTAGGTGCTCCAGTCGGGATTGCTGTCGCTCAAGGTAGGACTGAAGTGGGTGAGCACGCGGGTTCCGTCGAGTCCCTGCCACCAGAACGAGTCGTAGGGCAGCCGGTTGTATTCGCTCCAGCTGATCTTGATCGTGAAGAAGTACTCCAGGCCAGCGGCCTTGATGAGCTGCGGCAGGTTCCAGGCGTAGCCGAAGACGTCCGGCAGCCACAGGACGCCCGACTCGGCCTCGGGCCCGAAGTACTGGCGGAAGAACCGACGGCCGAGCACGAACTGTCGAGCTAACGCTTCGGCCCCGGAGATGTTGCAGTCGGCCTCGACCCACATCCCACCGATCGGTTCCCATCGACCGTCGGCTACCTGCTTCTGAATGCCCTCGAATAGCTCGCTGTGGTCTTGGCGCACGAAGTCGTACAGCTGAGGTTGGCTCTGGGTGAAGTGGAAGTCGGGGAACTGGTCCATCAGGCGGAGCACGTTGTGGAACGTCCGCCGCGACTTGTCTCGGGTCTGGCTCACCGTCCACAACCACGCGACGTCGATGTGGGCGTGGCCGACAGCAGTGATGTCGACGTCCAGCGGGGGGCCGAGGCTGGCGATGGCTTGTCGCAGGCCCGCCAGCGCTCCTTCGACACTCCGGTAAAAGGCGTCGGCCAGCGGTTCCCGTGTATCGAGGGCGATGAACGCCTCGTCCACTGCCGAGTACAGCCCGTGGCGGATCGGGTCGTCGTCGGACAGTTCGTCGGCGACACCCAGCGCCACTCGGGTGAGGGCCGAGAGGTCTCGGGTCGGCTGATCGATCTGCACCACCGAGCATTCGCCCATCACCATCGGCGCCGGGGGTCGACGATCGGTCCCCCATCCCACCGTCGTGCCGCCGCTCCAGCCCCGAAGCTCGAGCGAGCAGCGCTCCCCCGGGCGGCGATCGGGTAGCGAGACCTCTCGATGATGCCGGTCACAGGCGCCGTAGACCACTCCGTCAACCTCGACCAAGGCCTCGGGATGGCTGAAGTCCCCGGCGACTCCGATGAGGAGATGGAGGGCCAGGGGATGGTCTGGCTCCCACTCCTCGGGGATGGCGAAGCTGCTCCGCAGGGCGAAATCGGTTCGTGGGGACCCCCATGGGCTCCCCCAAAGCACAACGGTCTCAGAAGCACGTGACCCCGCCGAGTCATCGCCCTGACTCGACTCGGCGTGGTCGCCCGACCCAGAGCCGCCCAGCACCCGGTAACGGAACGGGTCGATGGCCGAACGGCGGCGATGGGCCAGCGGCTCGATCAGCGCCAAGCGCTGGTGGAGCTTGCGCGATGTCCGTCGAAGATCGTGGCGCATGGCTCAGACGCTGGAGGCCATGTGACGCTCGGCGTCGAACACCGGCTTCGGCCGGTACGTGTTGACACCCGAGGACTTGCCTCGAAGATGGAACGGGCTGCCGCTCTCCGGGGCGGCAACCGTCGGCCGATCGAAGAGCCCGCGGCCGCCGACGTAACCGTCACGGTCCATCCTTGCTTGCAGGAGATCTGCATACATGGGGACATCATGACCCGTCCTGTCCACCAATCGTCTCGCACTGCCGAGATGAACTTGTGCTCACGGTCGATGGCCATGCTGCCGGCCAGCGCCGACGCCCCGATCTTCGCTCGAGAGGAGGCGCTCACCGGCCCGTCGCTTGGATCATCGAGCGCAGCTTGGCGGTGAATCCTGTGGCGCGGTGGAGGTCTTCGACCGCGAGGTGCATTCGGTAGCACCAGTGGTGGTGGCGGTCGTCCGGCTCGTTGATCCGCTCCGTGGCGATCTCGTCGTCGCTTCGCCGCAGCTCTCCGTCGATCGCTAGCCAGTCCGAGAGTGGGGCTATACACAGCATCGCCGGCGACTCGAGATGGCGCATGAGGATCGCCTCGATCAGCTCGGGGGTCGCGGTTTGCGGCGCTTCGGTGGCCCGTCCGAGGACCTGTTGCCAATACTCCTGGGCCGAGGCGGGATCCTCCTCCCACCACATGCGCAGCGTCGACATGTCGTGTGTGCTCGGGCTGACCACCGACAGATACGGCGCCGACTGCGGATTGGCTCGACGCTCGCCGAGCCGTTTCGGCATCCGCTCGATCTCGAGGGTAATCAGCCCGAGGTCGTGCATCACCCCCGGCACTTCGGTCGGCACCATGCCGAGGTCCTCTCCGCATGCCAGCATGTCGGTGGCGTCGACGACGGCAGCGAGGGCGCGGCGGCCCCGCCGCTCCCACAGCTCCGCATGGCGGTGATGCATGAAGTCGATCGCCATGGCATCGAACGCCGACCGAGCGGGCCCGTCGAGCCGTCGGTACGTCTCGGTGCGGCCCCCAGCGA
>JAOTYQ010000895.1 GCA_029861725.1 Acidimicrobiia bacterium
CTACGTCGACGAGTCCGGTCGTGTCCTGGACGTGCCGGTGACCACGTCGGGCACGCCGGCCGACCCGACGGTCTGGCAGTACGACTCGACCATCGACAGGTGGGAGCAAGCCGATCTGCCGGATCCGGGCCCGTTCGGCGATGCGGTTCGCCGGGTGGTTCTGGTGGCCGAGGACGACGCGCTCAACGTGCGCGTTGCAGCCGGCGGCGCCAACGAGGTCATCGGAATGGTGGCGCCCGGTACGGTGGTCGGTCTCAACGGTCCCGAGAGCGAGATCGATTCGTCGACGTGGGTCGAGATGGCCTCGCCCGTGGGTCCGGGGTGGGTCGACAGCTACTTCCTCGCTGAGGTGGTGGCTGACGAGTCGTTCAGCGGCGACGACCGGGTAATCACGCTGGTCGACCGGATGGCGGAGATCATCCGGGAGCGGGGAGATCTGGCCGAGGTCCCGTCGAGACGCGGCCTCTATGTCTCACATCACGCAGCCCCCACCAGGTTCAGTCCTCAGCAACTCAGGGGCGTGCTCGCCGACCCCACCACCTACCGGTGGCCGTCCAACGCGCTCGACGACGACGATCTCAGTGATGCCGCCGACGAGATCGAGCGGACCTTCACAGAAGCTGTCGGCGACAGCTTCGCCGGCAGCTGGGACGATCCCGACCGGGTGTACGCCCACGACGAACCGCTCACTGGAGGGAATGGGCGCCTGCCCGACGCCGCGATTCCGTTCGTGCTCAGCGGCTTCCACTACCTCAGCGTCTTCGACTCGGGGGACGACGCCGACCACCGGGGGATGGATTGGACCAGCTGGCATATCGCGATCGACTACGAAGACGCGGCGCCCGTCGTCATCGGCTTGACCCTCGATCAGTGGGCACCGTGACGCCCGAGTGAGGATTCGGGCACGATCGGTCGCAGGTTGGCCGGCCGTGGTAGCAACAGCGATATGACCGAGCCGCAGTTCTTCCCGTATTCGCTCGACCGACGGTGGACACCGCTGTTCACCATCCTCGGTGTCTCCGAGGACGACGGCGTCCAGCTGACGGAGGACGGTCACCTACGAGCCACCTACGGCCGAGCCCGGGTCGAGACATCACTCGGCAACGTCGATCACACCCTGATCACCGGACCCCACCGCTGGTACACCGCCGTCGGCCTCCGCCTCAGCTTCGCCGACGACGGCATCACCTTCGGCACCGACCATCGAGCCGGGCTCTGTATCGCCTTTCGCCAACGCATCCCGAAGATCATCGGCTTCCGGGACCACTCTGCTCTCTGGGTTAGCGTCGCCGACCCGCAGGGACTCGCCGAGGCCATCGGCCGCTGAATCCTTCGGGAATCCAGCGTCGAGCCACGGTCGCCGAAGGGACCGACCGTGATGCTCGTCCCTAGCGCACGATGATGATGTTGTCGGTGCCCTGGTCGTCGACCACGTCACCCTCGTTGATCACGACTCGATTTCGGGTGGTCTCGGGTCCGAGGAGTATGTCGGGGCCGTCGGTCTCGAAGTCGGTGAAGTCGTTGTTGACGATGTCGAACCCGGAGTTGTTCACGACGAGCCCGATCCCACCGAACGCCGTTCCCGAGAAGCGGTTGCCGGCGACGCGGCCGTCTTCACCGAAGGGGATGTCGACACCGGCGAACCCGTTGTTCGACTCGAAGTGGTTCCCCAGGACCCGGACGTTCAGGGTCGGATCGGCGCCGTCGCCGTGGGCGCAGTCGGCTGCGACCAGCCCGGTCATGTCTTCGGTCATGAGAATGTCGTTGTTCTGGATGGTGAGCCTCGACAGAGCCTGTCGAGGGTTGGGCCCTGAGCAACCGTTGAGGATCAGGATCCCGGTCGGGGTGAACGGCACCGGCCTGGTGGGGGCGTCGATGTCGTTGCCCTTGATCACAATCCTCGAGCCGTAGTCGTCCTCGCCGAACACCGACAGGTCGACGTTGACGAAGTCGTTGCGGACGACGGAGACCGTCGAGTCGACGAGGTTGCTGGGATCGACGCCGGTGCCGACCCCGACGAAGGTCGAGCCGGTGACTCGGAGCCGACCGGTGTGGGCGGGAGCCAGGCAGTCCGGAGGTGGGCCGAGCAG
>JAOTYQ010000896.1 GCA_029861725.1 Acidimicrobiia bacterium
CGATTCACCCGGGTCGTACTCACCGACGAGGGCCGGCGGAGTTACGAGGCACTGCGCGAGCAGCGGCTGGCGTTCGTCTCGTCGGTCCTCGATCGCTTCGACGGCGACGATCGGGCCCAGGTGATCCGGTTGTTGCCCCAGCTGGCCCTGGCCGTGACCGACGAGCTCCGCTCTAGTCGGCCCGAGGTGCGAGCATGAGCGAGCAGGCCAGTGGTGCAGCTACGAGGGAAGACACGTTCGCGTCGCTGCGGATCCCGGAGTATCGGCGGTTGTGGTTCACCGGGGTGTGCTCGTTCGGAGCCATACCCGCTCAGTCGATCGCCCGGGGCTTCCTGGCCTTCGAGCTGACGGGGCGAAACAGCGCCCTCGGGTTGGTGCTGCTGGCAATGGGTGTCCCCATGCTCGTCATGACCCCGATCGGCGGGGTGGTGGCCGACCGGTTCCCCAAGCGGACCGTCTTGTTGGTGTCGACCGGCTTGTTGTGGATCTCGGCTTCGGGGATCGGCCTCATGCTGTTCGTCGATCGGCTCGAGTTCTGGATGCTGGTTGCGTCGTCGGTGCTGCAGGGGATGGCGTTCTCGCTGCTCGGCCCGACCCGGATGGCGTTCTCGGCCGAGCTCGCCGGTCGGGAGCATCTGGCCAATGCGATCCTGTTGGCCCAGCTCTCGATGAACGGCACCCGGGTGCTCGGCCCGTCGATCGCCGGCGCCCTGCTCGGGATCTCAGTACTCGGTCCCCGGTCGGTCTATGTCGCGGTCGCCGTCATCTTGACCCTTGGATTCTGGTTGACGGCCCGCCTACCTGCCGGTGACCCGGTCGGGGCACCTTCGCTGTCGTCACCGCTGGCCGACGTGACGGCCGGGCTTCGCTATGTCCGGTCCGAGCCGGCCGTGCTGTGGCCCGTGGTCATGTCGCTGGCCGTGATCGCGCTGGCCTTTCCCTATGTTGCCTTTCTGCCGTCCCTGGTCGACGAGGTCTACGGGGTCGGGCCCGGCTGGCTCGGCGCGCTGAGCACGGCGAGCGCGGTTGGCGCCGTCGTCGCATCGCTCTCGATCGCCCGCATCGGTGCCGCCCGTTTCGGTGATCGCGCCGTCGCCGTCGCCGCCGTCGTGTTTGCCGGGCTCGTGGTGGTCTTGGGGCTCGTCCCGTCGGTCGTTCTCGCGCTCGTGGTCGTGTTGCTGGCGGGTGGAGCCAACGCCGGGTTCCAGGCGCTCAACAACTCCCTGGTCCTGCTACGGGCCGACGAGGCCTACCACGGTCGTGTCCAGTCGCTGTTGATGCTCGGCTGGTCGGCGTTCGGCATCTTCGCCGCCCCGCTCGGCGCCATCGCCGACGCCGTCGGCCTGCAGCGCACCCTGGTTGCGATGGGCGCCCTCGCCATCGCCGCCGTCGCCATCCTGCACGCCCTGATCGTTCGCTCAGCACCAGGCGCCGCAGCCCAGGTTGCCGCAACCCAGGTTGCCGAAGCGCCCCAGTCCGTCTCGACCGCACTCGACCCGGGAGGTACCCGATGACAATCGACATGGCACTCGAGATCCGACCCCTGACCGGGACGCTGGGAGCCAAGCTCCGAGGCGTGAACCTTGACGAGCTCGATGACGCCTCCTTCCAGGCCGTAGCCCAGGCTCTGTGGGACAACCAAGCAGCTCCTCGCCCACATCGCCCAGGACCAGTTCCGCTACACCCACTACTGGCAGCCCCACGACGTGCTCTTCTGGGACAAACGAAGCGTCAACCACGCCCGCGACAGCTGGGACGGCACCCACATCCGAGAAATGCACCGAGCCCAAGCCGGCGGCTCCGTTCCGTTCTGACGGACAGCCAAAGGTCGAGCCAGGGTGCGATCCCCTGCCTCCGACGCATCGATCAGTCGCCAACAGCTGAGAGCCGTTCTACGCCATCGATCGAAGCCGCCCGAGATCAATGAGAATCCCGAACGACGCTCCCGTGCCCTGGGAGCCGACACAGCCGCACGAGTCAGTTTCGGGGCTGGTCGGGCTCGTGGAGCCAGATAGACAGGGCGATGGGGATGACGAGGCTGGGTCGTCTGCGTCGGCTTTGGCGACGATGTCGAAGCTGTCGACGGTT
>JAOTYQ010000897.1 GCA_029861725.1 Acidimicrobiia bacterium
CCGGAGGCCAAACTCCAGGCGCCGGGCACCGTCCCGGCGCACGCTAGTGCTGCGTCGCACAGAATACCGTGGGTTGTCGGCCGTTCTTGCGTGAGTTGACCGCATGACGTGCGGTCAACTCACGCATATTCCGCCGGGTGTCGTCTCAGAGGTTGCTCAGGATGATTCGCAGGCCGACTTGAGCCCTTCGACGCCGCCGGCGATCGCCGGACCGATCATGGCGGCCATCTCGTCGGGCTTGACGTCGGTGCCGTACACCACGATGCAGCCGTCGCCGCTCTCGATCACGTCGACGGTGGCGAGGTGCTCCTCGACCGGCAGGCCGGAGGTGATCCGGTACTGAAAGCGGCGGAGGTCGGGGTCGTTGGTGACGATGTCCTCTTCGAGGGCGACGTCGCCCATCCGGCAGGAGCGGCTGGTCTCGGTGGCCGAGCTCTCGTCGATCCCAGGGAACCACTCCGACAGGGCGCCGGCATCGCTGACGACGTTCCAGACCTCATCAGCCGGCCGCTGGATCATCGCATGTGCTCGAACTGTTGCCATCGTCGTACCTCTCGCTGCGATCGGTTGATCCGGCATCAGTAGACGCACAGCCACCCGAATTGTCAAGCGGTTGATCCAAAAGTCGGCCGGCCCGATGACCACGCCACCGGTGAGGCCGCGATCACGAGAGCCCCATGAACCGGCGAGCGTTGCTGTAGAGCACTTCGGGTTGCAGGTGCTGGCGGCCGATCTGGTCGAAGGTCTCTTCGAGCTCGGCCAGAGCACCGGGGAACGTGCAGTCGTAGTGGGGGTAGTCGGAACCCCACACCACGGTGTGGGCCAACCCGGCATCGGCGATCTGGGCGAACGCATCGCCCTCGCCGGCCTCCATCGTGATGAAGCACTGCTCGCTGAAGATCTCGGTCGGCTCGCGCTTCAGCCGGGGCACGAGGTGGCCCATCGTCTCCTTGTGGTCGTCGAGCCGGTCGAGCCAGAACGGCAGCCACCCGATCCCGCTCTCGAAGAAGCCGACGCGGAGCCGCGGGTGGTCGTCCAGGATGCCGCTGGCGACGACCTCCATGACCGACGCCATCTGCTCGAAGGGGTGGCAGACCATGTGCACGTAGAACTGATTGGAATAACGGGTGCGGGCGAAGCTCGTCATCTTCGAGCCGAAGCTGCCGTGGATGGCGACCGTGAGGTCGTGGTCCTCGGCCGCCGACCAGACGCGGTCCATCTCGGGCGAGTACAGCTCCATGCCGTTGTAGCGCTCGGGCCGGAACGTCATCCCGGTGAGCCCGTTCTCGGCCATGAACTCGATCTCGGCGACTGCAGCGTCGACCGACTGCAGCGGGCACACGCCCATGCCGTAGAGGCGCTCGGTGTCCTCGGTGACGAAGTCGGCCATCCACCGGTTGTAGGCCCGGGCGTTGGCCGCAGCCACGTCGGCCCGCTTGATGTCGCCGGCGAGGAGGTCGAGCGAGGGGAACATGAGGGCGGCGTCGATCCGCTCGTCGTCCATGACCTCGAGCCGTGCGGCCGGGTCATAGCTGCCAGGGACGATGTCGTCCCAGGTGACGTCGGTGCCGAAGGCGCCGGGTATGCACGCCGGTGCGGCGCTTGTCCCGTTGGCGACGCCTTCGACGAACACGGTGTCGCCGCCGTCGGGCTTCAGCCCGGCCCGGAGGATCAGGTCGCGGAACTCGGGGTCGCAGTACTCGGTCCAGACCGACGTCGGTTCACAGATGTGGGCATCCGCGTCGTAGACCGGGGTGTAGTCGGCTGTCTTGATCGGTCCCATAACACGCAGTCTCGCGCCACCACTGCCCGGTTGTCGCAGCGAGACGGCTCGCAGCCGGCCGCCGCACCTCTAGGCGATCTAGGTGATCTTGTCGGCGAGGTCGGTGAAGTCGGTGGCGACGACGTCGAAGTCGTCGGGGTCGCCGTCGTCGTTGCCGCCTGGCTCGTCGTGGCGCGGCAACACGAACGCCGTGCGGAAGCCGACCGTCATCGCCGCTCGCAGATCGCCGGGGTGGGAGGCGACCATCATGACGTGCTCCGGATCCAACCCGAGCACCTCCGCTCCCCGCTGGTAGGCCTCGGG
>JAOTYQ010000009.1 GCA_029861725.1 Acidimicrobiia bacterium
TCCTCGTCGTTGCCTCACGCTCACGGGTGAGGCCGCCTCCTGCGTCCTTGCGAGGGACACCGATAGCTCGGCGAATTCATCAACGGATCAAGCTGACAGGACACTAGTCTCCATCGGATGCAGCCCCTTCTCGTGTTGACCATCGGGCAGGCGCCACGACCCGACATCGTCGCGGAGCTGGCCGACGTTCTCGGCGATCGGCCCATCGAGGTGCAGGGCGCCCTCGACGGACTATCGGTCGCCGATATCGAGGCGCTGACCCCGGTCGCCGACGCGGACGCACTCCATACGCGACTCCCGACCGGTCTCGACGTGATCATCTCCAAGAAGTCGGTCACCGAACGCATGGCGGCGTTGGTCGACGGGGCCGGAGACCGGCTGACGCTGATCGCCTGCACCGGTCGCTTCCGAGGTCTCCCGCCGCGACCCAACGTCTTGTTCCCTTCGGTCGTCCTCGACGGTCTGATCGATGCCACCCTCCCGGCCGGTCACCGCCTCGGCGTGCTGGTCCCCATCCCCGAGCAGATCGAGCTGTTCACCGAGGTCCGCGGGCGAGACGACCGCCCGGCCACCGTCGTGGCGGTCAAGCCGGGCACCGACCCGACGGCGGCGGCCGAGCAGCTCCGGCACGCCGGTGTCGACCTGGTCGTGCTGGACTGCTTCGGCTACGACCGGGAACTGCTGACGACGGTGCGTCAGGTCACCGGTCGGCCGGTGCTCTCGGCGGTCCGGGCCACCGCCCACCTCGCGGCCGAGCTGATGGTCGACCCGGAGCCGCCGCCCGAGACCGCCCGAGGATGAGCCGAGCCCTCACGATCACCGACATCGACGACCTGGCCGTCGGGGCGTGGGTCATCGGTACCGGAGGAGGTGGCAGCCCGTATCTGAATCACCTCAACGTCCAGCGCCTGATGGCCGATGGTCGCACGTTCGACCTGATCGATCCGACCGAGCTCGCCGACGACGCCCAGGTGGCGGTTGTCTCGACCATGGGGGCACCGGTCGTCATGCAAGAGCGGTTGCAGGACAGTCGCGATGTGGCTCGGGCGGTCGAGATCATGGCCGACCACCTCGGCTCTCCGTTCGACGCCGTCATGGCCACCGAGATCGGCGGATCGAACGCCTTCCAACCGCTCATGGCCGCGGCCCACCTCGATCTCCCGGTCGTCGACGCCGACGCCATGGGCCGGGCCTACCCCGAGGCGCAGATGACGAGCTTCGCCATCGCCGGCCTGCAGCCCTGGCCGCTGTCGCTGGTCGATCCCCGGGGGATCGAGGCCGTGATCAGCCACGTGCCGACGTGGAAGTGGATGGAGCGAGCGAGTCGGGTCCTGACGGTCGAGACCGGCTCCATGGCGGCCACCTGCAAGGCCCCCCGCACCGGGGTTGAGGTCAAGCGATGGAGCGTCGCCAACTCGATGAGCCTCGCCATCGAGCTCGGAGCCACGGTCCGTCGAGCCCGGGCCGAACATCGCGATCCGGTCGACGCGATCGTGGACGAAACCGGCGGACGGAGGCTCTTCGCCGGCAAGATCATCGACATCGAGCGCCGAACGACCGGCGGCTTCCTCCGAGGGCGAGCGGTGGTGGGGGGCCTCGACGCGTGGGCCGGCCGCGAGGTCGAGCTCGAGTTCCAGAACGAGTGGCTCGTGGCCCGCCTCGACCGACAGCCGATCGCGACCGTGCCCCACCTCATCTGCCTGCTCGACGTCGAGTCGGGCGAGGCGATCGGTACCGAGACGGCCCGCTACGGACAGCGGGCCGCCCTGATCGCCATGACCGCGCCCGAGCTCTTCCGCAGCGAGGCCGGGCTCGCCTACGTCGGTCCCCGGGCGATGGGCTACGACCTCGACCCCGTGGATCCGTTGGCATGACCCGGCGGATAGGCATCGACGTCGGTGGCACCAACACCGACGCCGCCGTGGTCGAGGGGCGGACGGTTCTGGCCACGGTCAAGGAGCCGACGACCGACGATGTCCTGTCGGGCATCGGCGCTGCCCTCGCCGGCGTGCCCCACGACGACGTCACCTCCGTGGTCATCGGCACCACCCACTTCACCAACGCCGTGGTCCAGCGCCGCCACCTCAACCGGGTGGGCTTTCTGCGCATCGGGCTGCCATCCGGTCGCACTCTGCCACCGCTCGTCGGCTGGCCCCCCGATCTGGCCGAAGCCGTCAGCGGGGCGACGGTTCTGGTCGGCGGCGGGGTCGAGTACGACGGGCGCCCGTTCGCCGAGCTCGACGAGCACGCCGTGGTCGAGGCTGCCCGCCGGTTCGGTGACGCCGGGCTCGACGCCATCGTCGTCGCCGGCTCGTTCTCCCCGGTCGACCCCAGCCAGGAGGACCGAGCGGCCGAGCTCATCGCCGACCACCTGCCGGCGGCGTCGATCACCCGCTCCCACCGACTGGGGCGTCTCGGCCTCCTGGAGCGAGAGAACGCAGCCGGGCTAAACGCCTGCCTCCTCGACCTCGCCCGGACCACGATCGCCGCGTTCTCGGAGGCGCTGACCGATGCCGGCTTCGGGCCGGGGACCAGGCTGTTCCTCACCCAGAACGACGGCACGCTCCTCACGATCGACGATGCGGTCCGGTACCCGGTGCTGACCTTCGCGTCGGGGCCGACCAACTCCATGCGGGGAGCTGCGCTGCTGGCGGAGATCGACGAGGGACTGGTCGTCGACGTCGGCGGAACGACCGCCGATTTCGGAGCGCTGGTCGCCGGCTACCCCCGCCAAGCCAACGCTGCGGTCGAGGTTGGGCAGGTCCGCACCCTGTTCCAGCTCCCGGACCTGCTCTCGATCGGGCTGGGCGGGGGAAGCCGGGTCCGGAGCGGAGCCGACGGCGGCCTGACCGTCGGCCCTGACAGCGTTGGTCAGCGACTCCTGACCGACGCCCTCTGCTTCGGTGGCCGGGTCGCCACCCTCACCGACGCCGCCGTCAGCATGGGCCGGCTCGGCATCGACGGGGCGACGACGCCGGCGCTGCGGAACGCCGAGGCGGTGCTGGCGGTGGCCGCCGACCTGATCGCCGAGACCGCCGATCGCCTCAAGCTGACCGCGGCCGAACTGCCCCTGGTAGCGGTCGGAGGGGGAGCATTCGCCGTGCCCGATCGCCTGCCCGGCGTCAGCGACGTCGTCCGACCGCCCCACGCCGGCACGGCCAATGCGGTCGGGGCGGCACTGGCCGAGGTCAGCGGCGAGGTGGACCAGGTCTTCCACGGGCATCGGCGAGAAGCGGCGGTGGCGGCCGCTATCGAGTTGGCGACCCAGCGCGCCGTCGACGCCGGCGCCTCGGCCGACACGATCACCCCGATCGAGATCGAGGATCTACCCCTCGCCTATCTCGCGGGCGACGCCCGCCGGGTCCGGGTCCGGGTCGTCGGTGCTCTCGTCGATTGACCGCGGCGGGCGGCCAGCAGCCAAGGACCGGTCGCGCTACTGGTCGTCCTGGATGATCTCGTTGCTACCGTTGCCGCCGATGAGCTTATCCACGCCGCCGCCACCGACGAGGCGGTCCTTGCCGTTCCCGCCGTCGATGTAGTCGTCGCCCCCGCCTCCGTACAGCTCGTCTTTGCCGTTCTCGCCGCAGATCGTGTCGTCGCCGCCGCGACCGTCGATGTAGTCGTCGCCCTCGCGACCGACGATCACGTCCGTACCCTCGGTGCCGACCAGCACGTCGTCACCGTCGGTGCCGACGATCGTGGCCACCAGTCCGGCACACGTCGCGCCGGTGGAGGGCCGCGACGGCGGCGCCGTGGACGATGCGGTCGGCACGGTCTTGGGCGGCACGGTCGTGGTCGGAGGTGTTGTCGTCGTGGTCGTGGGCGACGGCGGGAGCGGGCCGGACGTGCCTGGTGATGACGCCGTAGGTCCGTCGGAGGTCGTCGACAGTATCGAGCTCTCCGAGGTGCTCGCGCTCGCCTCAGCGGTGGTCTCGCCCGCCACCGTCGGTGTCGATGAGCCGGCGGCTGCGCCCGTGGCCGACGACGCGCTCGTCGACGCCCCTTCCAACTGGGCTCGATCGTTGCCCACGGGCACGGTCTCGGCGGTGGTCGGCGCGGGGGTGGACGTTGCGTCACCGGCCAGCTCGACGGACACGACGTCCGGACCGTTGGACCTCGAGGCCAGGGCCGCAGCCCCGGTACCGAGGGCCACGATCAACGTCACGGCCGCTGCTCGGGTGAGTCCTCGGGACCAGCGGGAGACCGGCGGCTCCTGCCGGCTGGATCGCAGCTCGGACAGATGTCTGGCGACCACCGGCTCGGAGGGGGGCGTGAGGTACTGGGCCCTGAGCGCTTCGATGAGGTCGCGGTGCTCCCACTCGATCGCTTGATCGCCGATCAGGGGCTCATCGCCACCGCCGTGATCGCCGCGTGATCGCGTCGTCGGACTCATGCTTCCAGCCGGGCTTTCGGCGCTGGCAGGTTCCGCCGCAGGGACTCCAGGCCTCGGTTCTGGAGGCTCTTGACGGCGCCCGTCGGTCGGCCAGTGATGCCGGCGACATCCTGCAAGCTGACATCGGCAAGGAACCGAAGGGCGAGAACTTCGCGCTGGGAGTCGGTCAGTCGGCGGAACGCGTCGACCAGGTCGGAGTCGATCTCGACGGTCCGTAGCTCGCTGCTGGCCCCTTCGGCCGGCAGCGTCGCCAACGACGCGGGCTCCGACAGATCGATCTTGTTCTTGCCCTGGCGGCGTCGTGAGTCGACGAGCCTGCGATGAGCGATCGTCATCAGCCACCGCCGAAAGTCGGGCTGGCCGCCGTTGAACTTGTTCAGTCCGCGGAGCATCCCCAGGAATACCTCCGAGGTCAGATCGTCGGGATCCGGCGCACCGCAGGCCCGGAAGTACCCGTACACCATCGCCACGTGATCTTGGTAGAGGACCGTCACGGCCACGTCATCGCCCGCCTTTGCCGCCTGGACGGTCGGCTCGAACGGCTTGGGAACGGCGCGAACCGATCCCCCTCCCTGCCGTTCCAGCCTCATCGCCTCGGCTCCACTCCACCGACCGCCCAACAACGGACGCCAGGCTACTGCGAGGATCCGCCATCCCACCGAACGACTGGCCAAACGCCGAGTGAGTGGTGCAACGACGAACCAGAACGAACGAAAAGAGAAAAAAGCCCAGCGGGCCGTATCCCCGGCCCCAACCCGAACGATTACTACATAGGAGGAAGCGGACGAGTCCCTGACACCGTCAGGCCGACCGATTCGCTGGGCGACGCCGCCGGCACTGTCGAGGGTGAAGGGCGACACACCCTCGACAGTTGCCGTCGCGCCGGTCCCTCCTCGCTAGCCGGCCTACACCGCGGCTGCGCCGCACGTCGACGGCGGGCGTGTCGCCGATCGGTCTGGGATACTGCGGTGGACGTGCTGGATGACCTGCAGACCCATGAGGTGGTGAACCAGTCGGTCCCCTTCGTCGGCCGTGACTGGTACGCAACGGACGTCGCCCTCGTGGCCGCGACCGAGCGGGAAGGCGGCGGTTGGGCCCGAGACGAGCTCATCGAGCTCGGACGCTTCGCCGGAAGCGACACGGCGATCGAGTGGGGGCGCCTGGCCAACGAGCACCCACCGGTGTTGAAGACCCACGACCGCTTTGGGAAACGAATCGACACCGCCGAGTACCACCCGGCGTATCACCAGCTCATGGACCAGGCCATCGCCAGCGGCGTGCACGCCGGGCCGTGGTCCCAGTCCGAACCCGGCGCCCACGTCGTACGGGCAGCGAAATTCGTCGTCTGGTACCAGGTCGATGCTGGGCACTGCTGCCCGATCTCGATGACCTATTCGGCCGTCCCGGCCCTGCGCCACGCGCCGGACGTGGCCACGGTGTGGGAGCCCAAGCTGACCTCCGATCGCTACGACGGGACGCTCCGCCCGATGGGCGACAAACCCGGCGCGCTGTGCGGCATGGCGATGACCGAGAAGCAGGGAGGCTCCGACGTCCGAGCCAACCAGAGCACGGCCCAGCCGGTCGACGGAGGGCGCGATGGCTACATCCTCACGGGGCACAAGTGGTTCTGCTCGGCTCCGATGTCGGACGCGTTCCTCATGCTCGCTCAGGCACCGGGCGGCCTCAGTTGCTTCCTGGTGCCCCGCTTCACGCCAGACGGCGACGTCAACCCCCTGCGGTTCCAGCGGCTCAAGGACAAGCTCGGCGACCGCTCGAACGCGTCAGCCGAGCTGGAGTTCGCCGGTGTCCACGGCCAGCTCGTCGGAGAGGAGGGCCTCGGGGTGCGGACCATCATCGAGATGGTGAACCACACCCGCCTCGACTGTGTCCTCGGCTCGACGGCGATCATGCGGCAAGGAACCGTTCAGGCAATCCACCACGCCCGGCACCGCCAGACCTTCGGCCGGGTGCTCGTCGACCATCCGCTGATGGCCAACGTTCTCGCCGACCTGGCCCTCGAGGCCGAGGCGGCCACGGTGGCGGCGCTGCGGCTGGCACGGTGCCACGATCCCGGCCTCGTCGACGAGCACGACCTCGCCTTGCGGAGGATCGCCACCCCCGTGCTCAAGTACTGGACGTGCAAGCGGGCGCCCCAACATGCCGCTGAGGCGCTGGAGTGCCTCGGCGGCAACGGCTTCGTCGAGGAGTCCTTCATGCCCCGGCTGTTCCGCCAGAGCCCGGTCAACGGGATCTGGGAGGGCTCGGGCAACGTGATCTGCCTCGACGTGCTCAGGGCGATGGCCCGATCCGCCGACTCGGTCGACGCGTTCCTCGTCGAGCTCGACCAAGCCGCAGGGGCCAACCACCACCTCGACAACGCAATCCGCGAGCTGCGATCCGAGCTCGACGCCCCTGCTGCGGTCGAGCACAACGCCCGACGGATCGTCGAGCTCATGGCCACGGCCCTCTGTGCGTCGCTGCTGGTGCGCCACAGCCCCGAGCCGGTGGCCGACGCCTACTGCGCGTCCCGGTTGGGGACGAGGTCCGGGGTGTTCGGCACCCTGCCGAGCGACGCCGAGCTCTCGACGATCATCGAGCGGAGCCTGATCCCGGCCTGATCGATAGCTTCCGGGACGTTCGGCCGAAGGCCGAACTGGTTAGCGGCCAGCTGCCCTGATCAATGGTGTCGGGCCGTCGGACGAGCGCGTCGATCGACGGGGTGGGTCTCGTACATCCGAGCGAGGACGACGAGCCCGGACAGTGCGGTCAAGGCGGCCACGGCGTAGATGGCCGCCTCGATGGAGAACAGGTCGGCTAGGAGACCGGCGAAGAGGGCGCCGACCGCGAAGCCGGCATCGCGCCAGAGCCGGTAGACGCCGACCGAGCGAGCTCGCCACACGGGATGGGCGACGTCGCCGATCGCAGCGAGGAGGGTGGGGTACACCATCGCGGTCCCGGCGCCGAGCACCGCAGCACCTGCGGCCCACGGCCAGAGCCCGGCGGCGGCAGCCATCCAGGCGATGGCAGCGGCTTGGGTGAGCATGCCACCGACGATCAGCGGTTTGCGGCCGATGCGGTCGGACAGGCCTCCGGTGTACAGCTGCCCGAGGCCCCAGACCGCAGGATAGATCGCCGCCAGCATCCCGATCCGTCCGACGCTGAGCCCGCCGGCGGCGAAGAGAATCGGGAACAGGCCCCAGGCGAGCCCGTCGTTGAGATTGTTCACCAGCCCCGCCTGGGACGACGCAGACAACGCCTTCTCCCGGAAGCTGGTCAGCGTGAAGATCTCCAGGTCGGTGAGGTCGTGACGTAGGTCGTCATCGTTCGGGGAGCGGCCCGCAGCCTCGTGGCGGACATGACCATGCGTCTCCCGGACGAACAGCACCGACAGCCCGAGGCCGACAGCGGCATATGCGAGCCCGAGGAGGAACGGCTCGGGGCGCAAGCCCCACCGGTCGGCGATATAGCCGGTGGCGACGGCGGTCACCGCAACGGCGCCGTAGCCTGCTGCCTCATTGAGGCCCATCGCCAGACCGCGGCGCTGGGCGCCGACGAGATCGATCTTCATGACCACGGTTGTCGACCACGTCAACCCCTGGTTGATACCGAGCAGAACGTTGGCGACGATGACCCATCCCCAGGTCGGGGCCCAGATCAGCAGAAGTGGAACCGGGGCTCCGATGATCCAGCCGGCGACCAGGACGGGCTTTCGTCCGTAGCGATCGGACAGCGTGCCAGCGAAGAGGTTGGTGGCGGCCTTCACGATCCCGAACGCGGCGATGAAGGTGAGGGTCGCGGTGAACGCAGTGAGCCCGAAGTCCTGCTCGGCGAGAAGGGGGAGCACGGTCCGCTCCTGGCCGATCATGCCCCCGACAAGGGCGTTGACCGCGACGAGCAGGGAGAACTGAGCAGCGTTCTCCTTCAGACCGAGTCGGATCCCGTCCTGCGTGCCTTGTGTCCCGGCCACGACCCTCCAAAACTCCTCAAGTATCGGTTTGATTATCTCTGTCCACTATACTCACTCCTCAAGGAAGTGTTTGAGGAGGAGCTCGTGGGAGATCGGAGGGCCAAGAACGCCCTGTACGACGGGTTCGCCCAGGTGGCCAAGGCCTTGGGCAGCGGTCGCCGGGCCGAACTGGTCGACGTGCTGGCCCAAGGCGAGCGCCACGTGGAGGATCTCGCAGCGGAGATCGGCCAAAGCGTGGCCAACACCTCGCATCATCTCAGAGCCTTGGCGGCCGCTGGCCTGGTCGCCACCCGTCGCCGCAAGACCCGGGTCTACTACCGCCTCGCGTCCGATGAGGTCGAGCGCCTTTGGGCGTCGCTGCGGTCGGTAGCAGTGAACCACCTGGACGATCTCGATGCCCTGACCGCCGACTACGTCGGGGACCGCCGGGCGCTCGAGGAGATCAGCCGCGAGGAGCTGGTGCGCCGCCTCGACAACGGCGAGATCGCTCTGGTCGATGTTCGCCCCGAAGCCGAGTACACAGCCGGCCACATCCCCGGCGCCCGCTCGGTCCCAATCGATCGGTTGCCCGAGGCGGTACGTGAGCTTCCCACCGGCGTCGAAGTCGTCGCCTACTGCCGGGGCCCCTACTGCGTGCTCGCCGACGATGCGGTCAAGCTGCTCCGTCGCCGCCGGCGCCGGGCCCGTCGCCTCGAGGATGGGTTCCCCGAGTGGCGAATGGCCAACCTCCCCACGATCGCCGGAGGCTCGAGTCGATGACGATCGAGCGCGCCGATCCCATCGTCGACGGGCGGCTGCGGCGGCGGGCAGTCGTGCTCGCCTGGGCCACCGTGACCTGGAACGCGGTTGAAGCCATCGTTGCCATCAGCGCCGGGGCCAGTGCCGGCTCGCTGGCGCTGATCGGCTTCGGTCTCGATTCGACGATCGAGGTGGCCTCGGCTGTGGTGATCCTCTGGCAGTTCGCCGGTCAGGCCGGTCACGCCGAGCAACGCGAGCGCCTGGCACTGAAGCTGATCGGGTTGAGCTTCTTCGCTCTGGCCGGCTACGTAGTGGTCCAGGCTGTCGTCGACCTGGCGACGGCCTCGGCGCCGGATTCCTCGCTCGTCGGGATCGGTTTGGCCGCCCTCTCGCTCGTGGTCATGCCGATCCTGGCCCGGGCCAAGCGCCGGACCGGTCGTCAGCTCGGCTCGGTCACCGTGACCGCGGACAGCCAGCAGACGCTGCTCTGCACCTACCTGTCGGCGATTCTGCTCCTCGGGCTCGGATTGAACGCGGCTCTCGGATGGTGGTGGGCCGATCCCGTTGCAGGCCTCGCCATCGCCGCCTTGGCGGTGCGAGAAGGACGGGAGGCGTGGGAGGGCGAGGTGTGCTGCGATTGAGCCGTATTGCGAGACCCGATCTGTCGACCACCGCAGACGATCAGCGCTTCGTTCCGGTCACCCACCACTGGGGAAGTACCGCGAGGTAGGTGCCGTCGGCGATCGCAGTGTCGACCCGGGAACGGAACACGTCGGCCCTGGTCTCGGTCATCCGTCCGAACTTCAGCCCATAGCCGAGCATGTTCTCGATGACCCCCCGCAGGTGGCCGGCAGGGTCGACCGACGCGGTCACGTTCACCTCGACGTCGGCGAATCCGGCCCGCAGGTAGGCGGCCCGGAGCTTGCGGCCGACGAAGGGTTCCTTGAACGCCGGAGCGGCGGCGTCGAACAGCTCGGTGATCTCCGGAGGGGTGAGCGGTTCGATCACCACGAACCCGAAGTCGGAGTCGGAGGCGACCATCCGCCCGCCGGGGCGGATGGCCCGATGCAGCTCGGCCAGCACAGCGTCGAGATCGGGAACGTACTCGAGCACATTCTTGGCGTAGGCCCGATCGGCTGCCCCGTCGGCGAGGGGTACCGTCTCGTCGACGCTGTGGTGAACGGTTATCCGATCGCCCCGGCCCGACGAATCCGCGATCTGGCGAGTGCGAGCCACGAAGGCGCGGTTCACGTCGATGGCGTGCACGTGGCCGTCGGGGCCGACGAGGCGGGCCAGCTGAGAAGCGACGTAGCCGGGCCCGCAGCCGAAGTCGACGATCGTCTCGCCCTCCTGGACGCCGACCGGCTCGAGCACGAGGTCGGCCCGTCGATCGTCGAGCTGGAAGAGCTGCTCGTAGCGCTCGAACCGCTCGGGCTCGATGTCGACCCAGTGATCCTTGTGGTAGCTCTCGAGCGAGCCCGACGAGCGAGATGAGGGAGTCATGATCGGCCGGCGGTGAGCGCCGAGACTGCGGGCACGACTTCGGCCTCCATCAGCTCCTTCGACGCCACCCCCTCCGGTGTTTCGTCGAGCTGGAACTGGGCGGCGACCACGACCTTGTCGAGCCCGAGCGCGGCTAGCTGCTCGAACCGGGCGAGGACTCGATCGGGCGGGCCGACGATGCCGAACGAGTCGATGAAGTCGGGCGTGAGGGTTGCCGCCTGCCGTGATTCGTTGCGGGAGTGACCGCTCATGTCGTAAGCATCGTGCAACACCCGCAGCGACCGCTCGGTCTCGGCCGACACGGGACCGACGGTCGTCCCGTGCATCACCGAGAACCGGGCGAAGATCGAAACGGCGCCCTTGATCAGCTCCCGTGCGGTGTCGAGATCGGGGTGGCAGACGCAGTTGACGTACGCCCCGAACTCGACGCCGTCGGGATCGAGGCCAGCATCTCGGCGCGCCGCCCGGGCCACGTCGATGCCCCAGGCCAGCCGTTCGGTGTCGGCTCCGACCGCGAACATCACCCGCTCGGCGTGCTCGGCGGCGATGCCGATGACCTTGGGCCCGGTTGCCGCAACCTCGACGGGAACCTTCCGATCCTTCGCCACCCAGCCGATCCGACTCGCCCCCGGGCCCGACGCCAGCTCCATCTCGTCGATGGGAGGGGCCACGTCGTCGGCCATCTCGATCTCCGAGAACGGCACGTCCTCGCCCCGCAGGTAGGCCTGCACGTGGCGGAGATGGGTCTCGAAGTGCTGGACCCGGCCGGGAGCTCGACCGAGGTGGGCCAGGGCTGAGTCGCCCCGGCCGAGGCCGAACGTCATCCGCCCGTCGGAGACCGAGTCGACGCTCAGCGCGGCGGAGGCGTTCACCGCCGCCGCTCGGGTCACCGAGTTGCCGACCGCGGTGCCGAGCCCGAGCCGGTCGGTCGTGGTGGCAGCCAAGGCGAGCGCGACGAACGCGTCGCCGCTCACGTTCTGCGAGTCGACGACACAGAGGCCGTCCCAGCCCGCCTCCTCGGCCGCTGCCGCTCGCCGCATCGTTCGTCGCGGTGACGCGACGGTCTGGGTCCAGAGTTGCATCGATGCTCCCTTCACGCCGATCCGGCGACGTCAGCGTCGTTCGCTGGTATCTCTACCGGTCGGCTGCCGGCGTAGTCAATTGGCAGCCTCAGCTGAGCTGCAGAGCACTCACGGAGCCGATCCCGGTCCCGAGTCGGCGGGTGGCGTGTCTCGCCGAGCGGACTTGACCGGATTCGTCGTGATCGTGAGGATGCGGCCATGCAGGAGGTCGTAGTCGTCGAGGTAGCTGGTGACGTGAGCGGGGCGTGGTGCGGGCGATTGCTCTCCCAGCTCGGGGCCGAGGTTGTTCTCGTCGAACCACCGCAGGGCTCTGGGTTGCGGACCCGCCCGCCGCTCCTGCCGAACGGCGAGAGCCCCTGGCACCACTGGCTGAACGGAGGGAAGGTCTCGGTGACCGCCCCCGACGAACACCGCCTCGAAGACCTGGCCGCCGCCGCCGACTGCGTCGTTTACACCGCATCGGGTCGGGAGGTGGAGGAGGTGGCAGCGCTGGCCGAACGACTCCGGACGCGGCGACCGGCGCAGGTGTTCGCCGCCCTGTCGCCGTTCGGGCTCACCGGCCCATGGCGGTCGCTGGCCTCGTCGGAGCTGACCGACTGGGCCGCCGGCGGCCACCTCTACCTGACCGGCGACGCCGATCGGGAGCCCATCCAGGGGGGCGGCCCGTGGCCCCAGTACGTCGCCGGGGCCAATGCTGTCATCGCCATCCAGACCGCGCTGCTCCAGGCGGGCCGGACTGGGCACGGGCAGCTGCTCGACATCTCGACGATGGAGGCGATGGCCGGAGCTCATCAGTGGACGATCACCACCTACACCCACCATGGCTATGTCAAGCGGCGCGACGGCAACCGCCTCGCCGAGTCGTACCACCCGCTCGGGATCGTCGAGTGCGCCGACGGCTGGGTCCAGCTCGCGTGTGCCTCCAACGAGCACTGGGACGCGTTGTGCGTCCTCACCGACAGCGTCGAGCTGCTCGCCGAAGACGATCTGTTGATCCCCGCCGGGCGCTACGACCGGGCCGATGAGATCGATGCCGCCATCTCGCCCTGGTTCGCCGACCGGGCCGCCGTCGACGCAGTCGCTGCTCTGCAAGAGGTGCGAGTCCCAGCCAGCCTGGTCAACGATCTCCATGCCGTGCTGGCCGATGAACAGCTCTCGGCCCGCCACTTCTGGCAAGAAGTTCCGGCGCTGGGCGAGCAGGCCCGGCTCCCGGCGCCCGCCATCACGCTCCGACCCCGCCCCGACCATCCGGCCCCAGCTCCGGCGGCGCCCGACCCCGGCCCGACCGAGGTGCCGAATCGTCTCACCGGTCGCCCCGCCGCCACCCTGCCCGACCTCGATCTGAGCGGCGTTCGGGTCCTCGAGTTCTCGGTGGCGTGGGCTGGCCCGCTGGCCGGTCGGTACCTGGCCGATCTCGGTGCCGACGTGATCAAGATCGAGCACCCCACCTCCCGAGGCCTCGGCGTGATCCCCGGCGGGGTGGCCAAGGGGTGGTCGTGGGGCGAGCTGCCCCCTGCGTCGGTCCGCAACGGGACCTGGCCGGCCACCGATCCCGGCGAGCGGTGGTTCAACCGGATGGGCATGTTCAACAAGCTCCAGCGAAACAAGCGGAGCCTGTGCCTCGACGTCAAGGCCCCGGGGGGCGATGAGCTCCTGCGCCGCCTGGTGGCTCGGTCCGACGTGGTGCTCAACAACTACTCGCCTCGCGGTGTTCGTTCGCTTGGCATCGACCACGAGACCCTGTCGATGGTCAGGACCGACATCATCACGGTGTCGATGTCCGGCTACGGGGCGACAGGGCCGATGGCCACCCACTTCTCGCTCGGCCCGATCCTCGAAACCCACGCCGGTCTTGCTTCGACGACCGGCTACCCCGACCGCGGACCGCTCCGCATCGGTGTGGCGTTCCCCGATCCGGTCGGCGGGCTGTCCGGGACGATCGCCACGCTCGCTGCGTTGTGGCGCCGAGCGATGACGGGGGAGGGGAGCGCCGTCGACCTCTCCCAGCTCGAAACGCTGCTGCCGCTGATCGGTGACCAGCTCCTGGCCACCTCGTCCACCGGTGAGATGCCGGAGCGGCTCGGTAACCGTTCCGCTCGACACGCTCCTCAGGGGGTCTACCGCTGCGGCGGCGACGACGAGTGGCTCGCGCTGACCGTTCGCTCCGACAGCGAGTGGCAGCGGCTCGTCGCCGTTGTGGGCGACGATGCCCTCGACGACGACCGGTATCGTCGCGTCGCCGGTCGTCACGAACATCACGACGCGATCGACGACGTCCTGACCGAGTGGACCTCGGTCCGGGGCAAGTTCGAGGTGATGGCGGCCCTTCAGGCCCGGGGGATCGCCGCCGTACCAGTGCTGACGAACGCCGACCTGGTCGACGGCCCGCAGCTCCAGTCGCGGGGGTTCATCGCCGCAATCCACTCCGACGATGCGGGCCACCAGCGCCTGCCCGGCTGCCCGCTCCACTTCGCCGATCGTGACATCCCGCTCGGTCCGGCCCCCACCCTGGGTCAGCACAACGCCGACATCGCCACTGGGCTGCTCGGCTATGACGAGGCGGACGTGGCCAAGCTGATCGCCGACGGCACGCTCGCCACCGCCCCGCCGGACTGAGGCTTCTCCGGCGGCAGCCCAGCCGGCTCAGCTCCTCGCCTCGACGAGCCGCCAGTCGTCCGAGCCAGGTGCATAGCGGTCGCGGAAGTCCGGGTCGTAGGCGTCTGCCAGCCGCTGCGGTCCGACCATTGCCGCTCGATAGGCGTCGATGAGGGCGTCCTCGGCGGCGTAGTCGAACGGGTCCTGCAGCCGCATCTCGGTCACGCTGCCCCGCTCGATCGGATGGTCCCTCAGGTGGCGGGCGGTCGCCGCCAACGCGTCGACCGACGGCACCACGTCGCGATAGCCGAGATCGTGCATCATCGCGTCGACCCCGGTGAACTGGTGCAGCGTGTGCTCGGCCCCGAGGAACGGACGGGCGGGCGTCGCCAGCTCGGCCGGGAGGTTCACGATCTCGATCTCGGCGTCGAGGGCGGCAGCCAGCACCTCGATCGTCTGGGCTGCGGTGAGGACGTGCTCGTCGCTGATGTTGTAGGCATTCCCGGCCGCCGCATCGGAACGCTCCACCGCCAGGGTGAGGGCGTGGCTCGCGTTGGGACCGTAGGCCGCGGTTCGCAACGTCAGCCCGCCGTCGCTCAGGATGAACCGCCGCCGACCGTCGATGATGCGCCGCACGACCAGCCACTCCCGTGGGTTGATCTGACCGGGCCCGTAGATCAGCGGATAGCGGAACAGGGTGGCGTCGGGATGATGCTCGAAGACGACGTCCTCGGTGGCGACGATCTTCGCCACCTTCTCGTTCTCGTCGTCGACCGCTCGGGTCGCGGTCTCCCGGACCGGGACGAGCATGCCCTGCGGCGCGTTGAGGTGGGGTCGGGCGAACCCTCGGTAGGCCGGCACGCCGCCGACGGCGACGAACTGCCCGGTTCGCCCGGCGAAGTACGGAGCGAGGTCGCGCAACCGTCCGTACATCGCGTAGACGACGTCGAAGGTTCGCGGCCCGAGAGCATCGCCGACCTCGGCGATCCGGAACGGGTTCGTGTGAACGTGTTCGACCGATGTGGGGATGGTGTCGACCTCATGGCGGCCGGTGTGCAGGATCGTCGTCTCGTAGCCCCGTTCGACGAGGCCGTTGACGACGCCCGGCCCGGTCGGTCCCGTGCCTCCGATGACGAGGGCCTTCTTTGTCATGGCCCCGTACTAGTGCATCGCGGCCCGGCGACACGAAGCGGGGCCCGTCGATGTCAGCCGAGATAGGCGCCACCGTTGACGTGGAGCGTCTGGCCGGTGATGTGACGGGCGTCGTCGGAGCAGAGGAACACGGCAACGTCGGCGATGTCGGCCGGCTGGGCCATCGCCCCGAGGGGAACCCGGCTGCTCGCCTTGGCGATCTGCTCCTCGGTCATGCCGTCGCGGGGTTGTGCTGTGTCGACGATGCCCGGGGCGATGGCGTTGACCCGGATCGAGTGCCGAGCCAGCTCGCCGGCGGCGGCCCGGGTCAGGCCGATGACCGCCCCTTTGCTCGCTGCGTAGTGCACCCCCCGAGCAGCATCCCGGAAGAACGCCACCGACGTCAGATTGACCGCCGCGCCGGGCCTGTTGGTTGCGACGAGGCGGCGGGCCATCAGCTGTAGGCAGCGGAAGCCACCGGTCACATTCACGTTCTGGACCCGGTCCCAGTCGTCGTCGGTCAGGTCGAGGAAGTCGGCCCTGGGGAAGATCCCGGCGTTGTTGACCAAGAGGTCGACGCCGCCGAGCTCGTCGCCGGCTGCGATCATCGCCTCGCAGTCGGCTCGTCGGCCGACGTCGCCCTGCACGGCCACCGACTCGGCCCCGGCCCGGCGGACCGTGGCGGCCACCGCCTCGGCCGCGTCGGGATCGTCGAGGTAGTTGACGACGACCGCTGCTCCCTCCCGACCCAAGGCCTCGGCCACCGCCCGCCCGATTCCCTGCTGGGCTCCAGTGACCAGGGCCACCCGTCGATCGAGTCGTTTCGTCGCCATAACGTGCGACCTTACCCAGCGACCCTACCCAGCGGCTCGCTCGTGAGGGCCCGTCGCGGTCAAGATGGACCGGTGGACGACCTGGAGGCGGAACTGGAGAGGGTCGCCGACCGGGAGCCGGTCGTTCGGGCCTGGGTTGCCCGCCACGGTGACGACGATCTTCGGCGTGGGCATCGCTCACTTCCACCGGGCCCGCTCCAGGGCTGGAGCCTGGGCGTGAAGGATGTGATCGATACCGCTGACCTGCCGACGCAGCGGGGCTCGCCGATCTATGCCGGCCGGACCACCCGGCACGACGCGGCCTGTGTCGCCCTGGCCCGTAGAGCCGGTGCACTGGTGACGGGGAAGACGGCGACCACGGAGTTCGCCCTCTTCACCCCGACGGTCACGACGAACCCCCACGACCCCAAGCGAACCCCGGGTGGCTCGTCCAGCGGATCGGCGGCGGCAGTGGCCGACCGGATGGTCAGAGCCGCGTTCGGCACCCAGACCGTCGGGTCCGTCATCCGGCCGGCCGCGTTCTGCGGGGTGGTCGGTTTCAAGCCGACCCACCAGCTGGTGCCGCTGACCGGTGTGGCCACGCTGGTGCCCTCGTTCGACACCGTCGGCTGGCTGACCCGCTCCGTGATCGACGCATCGGCGATGCTCACGGCGATGACCGGAGGGGCGCCAGCGGCCGAGCCGCCCCCGAGGCTCCGCATCGGTCGCTATCGCTCCCACCAGTGGCACGCCGCCCAACCGGAGCTGGCGGCGGTGCTCGACGACGCCGCCAACCGGTTGACCGACGCTGGTGCCGACGTCGTCGACGTCGACCCGCTCTCGCACCTCGACGGCGTGTTCGAGGCCTCCGAAACGGTCATGGCCTACGAGCTGCCCAGGGTCCTCGGATGGGAGCGGCAGCAGCACGAGGAGCTGATCAGCCCCCTCGTCCGCAAGATGCTGACCCGATCGGACGGCGTCGACATCGGCGGCCACCAGCGAGCGCAGAGGGCGCTGGCCGAGGCCAGACGAGCCCACGAGCACTACCTGGCCGCCAACTCCCTCGACGGGCTCCTCACCCCGTCGGCCCCCGGCGAGGCTCCCCCGATCGCGACGACCGGCGACTCGGTCTTCAACCGCACGTGGACGTCGCTCGGCGTGCCGGCCGTACACTTGCCGACCGGGGCCGGCCCGCTCGGCTTGCCGGTCGGCGTGCAGCTCACCGGCCGGGCGTGGGCCGACGACGACCTCCTGGCGGCGGCCGCCCGGGTCGAAGCGATGCTCGCCTCGTAGGACCGTCAGCTCGCCAGGGGCTGGCACCTCCTGCAACGATTGACGGATGCTGCGCTACCGCGTGTTGGACTTGACCGACGAGCGGGGTCAGCTGTGCGGCCAGATCCTGGCCGACCTCGGTGCCGACGTCGTCCTCGTCGAGCCGCCCGGCGGGAGCCACAGCCGGACGCTCGGTCCGTTCGCCGGTGACGTGGAGGACCCGGAGCGGAGCCTCGTCCACTGGTCGCAGAATCGGGGCAAGCGCTCGACGGTGCTCGACCTCGCCGACGCCGATGGCCGGGCGGCGTTGCGCGAGCTGGTCCGCACCGCCGACGTGCTCGTCGAGTCGTTCGATCCGGGCCACCTCGGCGAGATCGGCCTGAGCCAGGAGATCCTGGCCGAGGCGAACCCGGCACTGGTGCACCTCTCGATCACCGCGTTCGGGTCCGACGGACCGAAGGCCCGGTGGGCGTACTCCGATCTGACGATCGCGGCCGCCGCCGGCCCGATGGCCTTGACCGGTGACGACGATCGCGCGCCGCTCCGCATCAGCCTTCCCCAGGCCTTCCTCCACGCCGGGGCCGATGCGGCCGGTGCGGCGCTCGTGGCGCTGTACGAGCGGGACCGCCACTCGGGACTTGGTCAGCACGTCGACATCTCGGCCCAGCAGTCCTACAGCGTTGCCAGCCAGTCGTACCTGCTCAGCCATCCCGTCCGGGCTGGCGCTGCCAGCCGGTCGGCGGGAGGTGTGCGGCCCGAGACGATCGACACCAAGATCCAGCTGCTCTGGCCGTGCAAGGACGGCCAGGTCTCGGTCACGTTCCTGTTCGGCGCCTCGATCGGGCCGTTCACCCGCCGGTTGATGGACTGGGTCCACGAGGAGGGCTTCTGCGATGCCGCAACCCGGGACAAGGACTGGGTGGAGTTCGGCACCCGCCTCTTCGACGGTCGTGAACCGGTGGCCGAGTACGACCGGATCAAGCAGATCCTCACCGAGTTCTTCGCGACCAAGACCAAGGCCGAGCTCTTCGAGGCCACCTTCAATCGGCGGGTCCTGATCGCTCCAGTCACCACCACCGAGGAGCTGGTGGCGAGCGACCAGCTCGCCGCCCGCTCCTTCTGGCAGGACCTCGACTGGGGCGGTCAGGGCACGGTCCGCTTCCCCGGCCCGTTCGCCAAGTTCTCGACCACCCCGCTCCCGTCGTTGCCGCCGCCGGCAACGATCGGGGCCAACACCGACGAGGTGCTCGCCGAGGCCGCAGCCCGGCCGTCACTGGCCGTCGCCGCTCACGACCGGGCCGAGACCGGGCAGCCGTCGCCGACCGACCTGCCGCTGCGGGGGCTGAAGATCGCCGACTTCATGTGGGTCTTCGCCGGACCGTTGGCCACCCGTACGCTCGCCGATCTCGGTGCCACCGTCGTACGGGTCGAGTCGACCGACCGACTCGACACCCTCCGAACCGCCGGACAGTTCCAAGACGAGCACGTCGACCCCGACTGGGCGATCCAGTTCGCCAACCTCAACGCTGGCAAGCTCTCCATCGCCCTCGATCTCAAAACGGCCGAGGGTGTCGACGTGGCCCACGATCTGGTCCGGTGGGCCGACGTGACGACCGAGTCATTCACCCCGAAGGCGATGACCGCGTTCGGCCTCGACTACGAGTCGTTGCTGCCCATACGGCCCGACCTGATCATGACGTCGAGCTGCCTGATGGGCCACACCGGTCCCCACCGCTCGCTGGCCGGGTTCGGGACGATGGCGGCCGCCGTGTCGGGCTGGTTCCACATCACCGGCTGGCCCGACCGGGACCCGTGCGGCCCGTTCGGGGCCTACACCGACTACGTGTCACCGCGGTTCCTGCTCGTCGCCATGCTGGCTGCGCTGGAGCACCGGCGACGGACCGGCGAGGGGCAGTACATCGACCTGTCGCAGGCCGAAGCGTCGATGCGACTGCTCGGACCCGCAGTGCTCGACTATACGGTCAACGGCCGGGTCATGGAGCGGGCCGGCAACGACGATCCCCGACACGCTCCCCACGGCGTGTTCCGGGCCGCTGGGACCGATGCCTGGGTGGCGGTGGCGGTCAGGTCGGAGGCGCAGTGGCGCTGCCTGAGCGGGCTCCTCGGTCGGCCCGATCTGGCCGACCTCGACCTCGCCGAGCGGCGGGAGCGCCGGCACGAGCTGGGCCGGCTGGTCGAGACCTGGACCTCGCAGCGGCCGGCCGAGGAGGCCACCGATGCGCTGCAACGGGTGGGCGTGCCGGCTCACCACGTGCAGAACACCGTCGAGGCCTTCGCCGATCCCCAGCTCGCCCACCGGGGACACTTCGTCGAGGTCCCCCACACGGCGATGGGCCGGTCGTGGGTCGAGGGCAGCCGGCTTCGGTTCTCCCGATCCCCGGCCCGGATCGACCGGGGATCGCCGACGCTCGGTGAGCACACTTGGGAGGTGCTCACCGACATCCTCGGCTACTCCGAGGACCGAGCGGCTGCCCTGGCCGCAGCCGGGATCTTCGAGTAGCGACCGTCGGTGTAGCCTCAGCCGGCGACCGCCGCCGCCAGCTTGGCGGTGTCGTCGGCCGTCGGCGGTTCGATCTTGTAGAGCGCCTCGGCGTTCGACCACAGGATCTTGCGCCGGGTCTCGTCGTCGCTGTCACCGAGCCCTTCCGCGATCCGGGCGTGCACTTCGTCGCCGTACAGACACGTCGGGTGGGGGAAGTCCGTCTCGAACAGGATCCGGTCGACGCCCACCTTGTCGATCAGACGGCGGGGCGCCACCTGCTCGAACCAGTAGCACGCATACACGTTGGAGGCGAAGTACTCCGACGGAAGACGGTCGAGATCGGGTCGCTCCTCGGGAACGCGGTTGCCGAGGAACTGGTAGTCGAGCGCTTCCAAGGCGAACGGGATCCACCCGATCCCAGACTCCACCGACACGAACTTGATATCGGGATGGCGGGCCAAGACCCCGGAGATGAGCAGGTCCATGAGCTGGAACCCGTTGGCCATGAAGATGTTCACCGACCCGGCGGCGAACGTGGCCATCCGGCCATAGGCCTCCACCTGTTTCCGGCCGAGCCCGGCCTCCATGTTCCCCGAGCCGATGTGGAAGCTGACCGGCAAGTCGAGCTCGACCGCGGTGCGCCACAGCGGGTCCCAGTGCGAGTCGCCGAGCATCGGCTGGTCGAACGCGTGGGGCTCGCCGGTGAAGAGGATTCCCCGGTGGCCCATCTCGGCGCACCGCTGCACCTCGGTCACCGCGGCGTCGACGTCCCAGAACGGCGTCGATGCGATCGGGAGCAGGCGGCGGGAGTCGGCCGACGCCCACTCCGTCTGCCAGTCGTTGTAGGCCTCGACGCAGGCCAGCATCAGCTCGGGATCGCCGAGCTTGAGGAACTCCTGGTTCCCGAACCCGGCGACGTTGGGGTACATCACCATCGACCAGATGCCCATCTCGTCCATGTACGCCAACCGCTCGTCGGCATCGTAGGCGCCGGGGTGCATGTCCTCGTAGGTCGCCGGCCACGACAGCATGTCGCCTCGGCCGGCCGTCGCGGTCAGCCCGGCCAGGGCGAGCTTCTTGTCGCCGAGATACCAGGCATCCCGGTCGGCCCGGTCGCGCTTCACGTAGGGCACGCGGTCCCGCATCGAGCGGGGAACCCGCTCCACCCAGAGGGTTGGATCCTCCGTCACGTGGGTGTCGACGTCGTTGATGAGGTACTCGGTCGCGTGCTCAGCCATGTCCCAACGCTAGTCAACGTTGGGCGTGCACCACGAAGGCGATCGACTCCCTTTAGGACCGGCGGCGGGCCCCGCACTAACGTCGCGGCAAGAGGATCGAGTTCGGCAGGGGGCCGCAGATGACGTACGACCTGGTCATTCGAAACGGGACGGTGGTTGACGGTTCCGGGTTGTCCCGGTATCGGGCCGACGTCGGCGTGGTTGGCGATTCGATCGCCAAGATCGGCCGGATCACCGACTCCGGAACCGAGGAGATCGACGCCGAGGGCCACGTCGTCACCCCCGGCTTCATCGACGGCCACACCCACATGGACGCCCAGATCAACTGGGACCCACTCGGCACCTCGTCGTGTTGGCACGGGATCACGTCGGTCGTCATGGGCAACTGCGGGTTCACCCTGGCCCCGGCGAAGGCCGACGAGCGAGAGCTCGTCGTCCGCAACCTCGAGCGGGCGGAGGACATCTCGGCCGAGGCCATGGCGGCGGGCATCGATTGGACCTGGGAGACCTACCCCGAATACCTCGACGCTCTCGACCGACTCCCGAAAGGCATCAACTACGGCGGCTACGTCGGTCACTCAGCGCTGCGCACGTGGGCGATGGGGGAGCGGGCGTTCTCGGAGACCGCCACCGACGACGACCTCGCGGTGATGGAGGCCGAGTTGCGCGCGTCGCTCCGGGCCGGCGCTCTGGGGTTCACCACCAGCCGAACGTTCAACCACCAGACGTCCGACGACCGCCCGGTGGCCAGCCGGCTGGCGACCTGGGACGAGGTGGCGGCCCTGGTGCGGATCATGGGCGACGAGGGCGGTGGGATCTTCGAGATCGCCGGCGAAGACGTCGGCCGCGACCCCGACAAGCAAGCCGACTACTACGGCCGGCTCGAGGACCTCGCGGTCGAGACCGGATGCCCCGTCACGTTCGGCGTGGCGTCGGGCCGGTACCCGAAGGGCGAGCACCGGGTCATCCTCGATCTGCTCGACCGCACCGCTTCTCGCGGTGGACGGATGTTCGGGCAAGCCCACGCTCGCGAGTTCAACGTCGTGCTCTCGTTCAAGACCCAGATTCCCTTCGATGCCCTGCCAGAGTGGAAGGACCTCCGCAGCTGGCCCCTCGACGAGCAGAAGAGGGCGCTGCAGGATCCGGCGATGGTCGACAAGCTCATCGCCGCCGCCGAGGAGGGTGCCTGGCCGAAGGGAGTCGGGGCTGAGGCCCGCAAGCCCGACTACGACTGGATCCGGGTGATGGACGGACCGATGCCGCCGTACCGGACGGTGGCCGAGGTCGCGGCCGAGCGCGGCGTCTCACCGGCCAGGTGCATGATCGACCTCGCCGTCGAGTCCGACTTCGAGCAGTTCTTCCTCCAACCGATCGCGAACGGCGACCAAGACGTCGTGCTCGAAATCATGAAGCACCCGCGCTGCGTCACGACGTTCTCCGACTCCGGGGCCCACGTCAGCCAGCTCATGGACAGCTCGATCCAGACCCACGTCCTCGGTTACTGGACCCGCGAGCGGGAAGCGTTCACCCTCGAAGAGGCGGTGCGGGGCCTGACGCTGCTGCCCTCGACCGCATGGGGCTTCCACGACCGGGGGTTACTGCGGGAGGGCCTCAAGGCCGACCTCTGCGTGTTCGACCCCGACACGGTCGGCCCGGCGATGCCGGCCGTGGCCCGCGACTTGCCCGGCGGGGCCACTCGGCTCACTCAGAAGTCGGAGGGGATCAAGGCCACCGTCGTGAACGGGTCGACCCTGACCCTCGACCAGGAGCACACCGGCAACCTGCCCGGCGTGGTGCTCCGCGGTCCGCTCGCTCGCTGAGCCCGACGACCCGGCGTTCGGCCGGGCTCAGCTCACCTCCACCGGGGCTTGTTCGAAGACATACGGATCGAGGGACTCCTGGGCCGCAATCCGGAACTTGTGCCAGTTTCCACCGCCGTAGTAGGCGAGGCTCCCCGGCTCGGCCTCGCCGTGCCCGTTGTAGTAGGAGATGCAGTCCCGCAGCGGTGCCGTTGTGATGTCGGCCTGGCGGCAGTGCTCGGCGTAGTACTCCTCCGGCTCGGACTCGATGTCGACGATACCGTCACCCCGCTCCCGCATCAGCTCCAACATCCACACGATGTAGTCGCCGTGCTGGTCGATGGCGTCGGTGAAGTTGAAGCTCCCGCCCCCGCCCTGGGGTCCTGACACGATGAACAGGTTCGGAAAGCCGTGGCTGTGGATCCCAAGGAACGTCTTCGTGCCTTCGGTCTGCCACTTCTCGCTGAGGGTCACGCCCTGGCGGCCCCTGATCATGTTGAACGTCGAGGTGGCCATCCACTGGAAGCCGGTTGCGTAGATCAGCACGTCGAGCGGGTACTCCGTGCCGTCGTGGACCACGCCGTTCTCGTTGATCTGGCGCACGCCCAGGGGCGCGGTGTCGACCAGCGTCACGTGGGGGAGGTTGAACGTCGGAAGGTACTCGTCGTGGAACGTCGGCCGCTTGCAGCCATAGGGGTAGTAGGGCTTCAACGCCTCGGCGGTCTTCGGGTCTTCGACGATGGCGTCGACCCGAGCCCGTATCTGCTCCATGATCCGGAAGTTCGAGTCGAGCTGCCTCTGGACCAGCTCCTCGGGCGACAGCTTGGTCTTGTGCTTCTTCCGCTCCTTGAAGTCGGCCACCCGGCCCGCCAGGTAGTCGTCATTGGCCTTGATCGCGGTTCGGCCGGCCGAGATCTTGGCGAACCGGCCTCGGCGGGCCTTCGCCCAACCCGGCTCCTCCTTCCAGGCCTCGATCTCCTCCTCGGTCGTCTCCCGCTGGTCGCGGACGTCGATCGACGACGGGGTGCGCTGGAACACATACAGCTCGCCGACGATCTTGGCCAGCTCGGGAATGGCCTGGACTGCGGTGGCGCCGGTGCCGATGATCCCGACCCGCTTGCCCTCGAGGTCCACGTTGTAGTCCCACCGGGACGTGTGGAACGAGTCGCCCTCGAAGGTCTGCATCCCCTCGATGCGAGCCAGCTTCGGGCTGGTCAGGATGCCGTTGGCGAGGATGACGTAGCGGGCCCGCATCGCATCGCCCCGGTCGGTGTACACCGTCCACCGCCCGGCGTCCTCGTCCCACTCGGTCCGGTCGACCGTCGTATGGAACAGACAGTGGTCGTAGAACCCGAACTTGGTGGCCATGGTCTGGCAGTACTCCAGGATCTCGAACCCGGAGGCGAACTTCATCGTCGGGAAGTACTCCATCTCCTCCAGTAGCGGGAGGTAGCTGTACGACTCGACGTCGCAGGCGATGCCCGGGTAGCGGTTCCAGTACCACGTCCCGCCGACGTCGCCGCCCTTCTCGCAGAAGCGGACGTCGTTGAAGCCGGCCTGGCTCAGCTTGTACCACAGCAGCAGCCCGGCGAACCCGGCGCCGATCACAAGGACCTCGCATTCGTCGGTGAGCGCCTCGCGCGCCACCGGATCGGTTGAGTACACGTCCTCGAGGTAGCGGCTGAACTCGCCATCCATCGCCATGTAGTCGGCGGCGCCCCGGCGAGCCTCCTTGAACTCGCGGTACTTCGCCTGCTCCTCGGCGTTGAAGACGGCCCCGGGCGGCGGCTCCGGAAGCTCCTTCAACGACTCGTCGGTCTGGATCGAGTACCCGTGACCGTCGATCTTGTCGGTCGCCTTGGCGGCCCTCGTGTTGAAGATCTTGAGCCCGGTCTCGGGGTCGATGCTGATCGCCTGCCTCTGTTGTGTGCTCACGTTCGCTCTATCCCGTGCGGTTCGACTGTCACGGACAGAGTTACTCACCAAGGCGCCAGGCCGCCAACTGGCCAGACAAGGCTCGAGCGGCGGTGGTTCAAGCCATCGACGCCACGGCCCGAGCGGCCTCGTCGACAATCGCCGGATCGTCGGCGATCAGCACCAGCGAGGCGTCGGGCGCGGTGGCGAGCGGCACCAGGGTCCACCGCCGTCCAACGACCTGCAGCTCGTAGGACTCGTCGTCGGGGCCGAGGAACCAGCCCTTGGCCCGTAGGAGGCGGTGATCGGACTCCAACCATGCAAACAGGCGAGCGATGTCGAGGGGCCCGTGGAGGCGGACGGTCCTGGTGGCGAACTCCGCCTCGTGGGCCTCTGCCGGCGGGCGCAGTGCCGCCCCATGTACCGCGGCGTCGAGCAGCAGTGCCGGCTCGACCACGCCACGAGTGATCGGGACGACCCGCCGGCCGGGGGCGACGGCGCCGATCGCGGCGACGATCTCGTCGACCGCGGTCGGGTCGACGAGGTCGACCTTCGACAGCAGCACGACATGCGCCGTTTGCACCTGCCGGCGAACCAGCCGCCCGACGACCGGGTGGGCGAGCTGCGCCGACCACGCCTCGGCATCGACGAGGCCCACGATTCCGTCGAGTCTGCTCAGCGGCTCGGCCTCGATCGTGGCGGCCATCGCCACAGCATCGGCGGCGCCGCTCGCCTCGATGATCACGGCGTCAGGCCTCCGGTCTGCTGCCAGCGCCCCGTGGAGGCTGTCGCTCAGCTCGTCGCTCAGCGCGCAGCAGGCACAGCCGTTGGTCAGCTCCAGCCGTTCTGCACCACCGGCGGGCAGGGCGGCGGCCCCGAGCGTGCCGCCATCGACGTTGACCGAGCCCAGGTCGTTGACGATGGCGGTGATGCGGAGACCGTGGTCGGCGGTCAGCAGCTGGCGGAGGACCGTCGTCTTCCCGCTGCCGAGGAACCCGGTCAGCAGCGTGACCGGGACCGGATGCTCGGCGCCGGCTGGCTGGTCACCAGCAGCCGCTGCCCTGCGGGCTGCGGCGAGGGTGGAAGTGACGGTCTGGAACCCTGCCAGTAGCTCCTCGGTGCCAGCCCGATCGACGGTCATGACCCCTGGGGCTCGCCGTCGAGAACGGTGTCGTGCACGCCGACCGTGTGCAGCTCGGCGGGATCGACGGCGTACGGGTCGTCGTCGAGCACCGTGAAGTCGGCGTACTTGCCGACTTCGATCGAACCGAGGCGGTCGTCTCGGTTCAGCACGTGAGCGGCGTCGATCGTGATCGCCCGCAGCGCCCGCTCGACCGGGATCCGCTCGCCCGGCGCGAGCACGGTCTCACCGTCGGCCCCGATCCTGTTGACCGCGCACCACGCCGCGGTGAGCGGAGCCAACGGGGTGACGACCAGGTTGTAGTCGCTGTGCAGGGCGAAGGTGACGCCGGCCCGCTCCAGGCTGCCCAGCCGGGCGGTGGCCTCGGAGCGGTCGGGGCCGAAGCCGTGGTCGGCGTGGAGCTGGGCCCGGTAGTGGACGAAGTAGATGTTGACGCTGGCCAGACCGCCGAGCGCGGCCAGCCGCTTGGCCTGCGCCGGGTTCGACAGGCAGTAGTGCTCGATCGTGAACCGGTGGTCGAACCGAGGGCGGCGGCGCTGCAGCTCGGCGAGCGCGTCGAGGGTCATGTCGACGGTGCGGTCGCCGTTGGCGTGGGAGTGGATCTGGAAACCGGCCTCCCAGAACGGGAGCATTCGGTCGACGACCTCGTCCCAGGGGATCTCACCGGTGTGCGAGGTGTCGGCGTCGAGATAGCCGGGCTCGTTCATCACGAGGGTCATCGAAGGGTACGACCCGTCGTTGATGTACTTCACGCCGTGGGTGTTCAGCCGGTCATCGCCCTCGGCCCGCTTCGAGGCCAGGAAGTCGAGCATGTCGTTGCCGTAGTTCCGGACCAAGGCCCCTTCGAAGGGGATCATGAAGATCCGCAGCGGGAACGTCCCCTCGGCGATGGCCGCTGCGTGGTCGGCCCACTCGTCCTCGAACCCGCCGCCGAGGCCCCAGATGAGATCGGCGGTGGTGGTGATCCCCGCGGCCTTGGCCACCGCTCCCATGCGGTCGACGGCGGCCCGTCCGAACCCGGCTGAATAGACCCGGTCGGCCACCGGTCGACTGGCCCGTGCCGTGGCCTCGGTCTCGACGAACCATCCGTTCAGTCGGCCGTCGGGGTAGCGGCCGATGCCGTGGCCGACCGTGTCATCGTCGACGCCGATCAGCTCCAGCATCGGCGAGTTGCAGTAGATGATGTGGGGGGCGTAGGCCACGACCCAGAGGGGCACCGTGTCGCTGATGGCGTCGAGCAGGTCGCGGTCGAGGTGCCCGTCCTGGGAGGCCGGATCGTACCCCCATGCCAGAATCGGCTCGGACACGTCGCGGCGCTCGGCGGCGAGAGAGCGGAGCTGGTTGAGGACGGCATCCCGGTCGGGAAGTCCCTTGCGGAGCCCGGTGGGGGACGCCGAGTCGATCGGGCCCACGTAGTTGAGGCTCATGTAGGTGCCCGAGAGCCGAAGATGGGTATGGGGATCGATGAAGCCCGGGAGGATCACCTTGTTTTCGTATCGGTCGTCGATCGTGTGGGCGTGCCGTCGTAGCCAGGGCGCCATCGACTCGATCGTGCCGACCGACACGATCCGACCATCGGCGACCGCCACCGCCTCACCGGTTGGTCGCCCCGGGTCCATCGTGTGAATCCGGGCCGCGGTGAACACCGTGAGATCGTCCATGGACCGCCGATGCTACGACGCTCGGCGTGCCCCGGCCATCGCGGGCGACG
>JAOTYQ010000272.1 GCA_029861725.1 Acidimicrobiia bacterium
GATCCGGGCTCAGCGTGTTCTGATCGTCGCTACCGTCGAGGTCGCTCAGCCCTCGGCGACCTGGACCACCATGGTGAGGGTCTCATCGTCGCCACCGCCCTGGTGGATCACTCCAGACGTCGGCGTGGCATCCCGGTAGTTCCGACCTACCGCCACCCGCACGTGGTCGAGACCGACCCGAGAGCCATGAGTCGGGTCGTAACCTCGCCAGCCGACGTCGGGGACGTACGCCTCGACCCAAGCGTGGGGCGCTTCTGGCTGTGTCGTGTTGTCGTGGTCGGCCTCGGTGTAGATGTAGCCAACGCGATACCGGGCAGGGACGTTGAGCATGCGGGCCAGGCAGATCATCAAGTTGGCCAAGTCCTGGCAGACCCCTGCACGCGACCGGAAGACTTCGTACGGTGTGGTCTCCACCGTCGTGAAGCCCTGCTTGTAGGCGTAGTCCGAGTGGATGGTCCACGCGATGTCGTCGAGCGTGGCCGCGAGCTCACCCTTGTTGCGAGCGGCGAGGCTACGGGCGTACTCGATCAACTCGTGCAGCTGGCTCTCCGGAAGCTCCGGTGGCAGCAGGTACGAGTGCATCATGTGCTCCTGCCACGGCGTCCAGGTCGGTGGCAGGTCGTGGGCACGAGGTATGTGGTGGGCGCGGTCGACGGGGGCCCGGACCTCGACCGATGCGCTCATGGCAAAGGTCAGGACTTCGTACGGGATGTCGATCTCAAACCCGACCACGTGGTTGCCGAAGACGTCCTCGTACTCGTAGCGGGTGCCCTCGACGCTGACCTCGATCCGGTGGTCTAGGATCCGCTGGTACCGGTCCTCGACCGGATGGAGCCTCAATCGGTGGCTGCTGCGCTTGACCGGCCGGCGATACTGGTAGACCGTGGTGTGCTCGATGTCGAGCCGGCGCTGGTCGGGTGACAGCCCGATCAGCTCGCTCATCACCGCCGCTCGGCGAAGAGGTCGGTGCGGACCTGGTCGCTGAAGATCTCGAGGTCGGCCGCCAGCAACCGCAGCGCGTCGCTCGGCGACGGCCCGAGCAGGCGCTCGAGCGGCAGCTCGAGCCGCTGCCGCAGCTCGATGATCATCTTGAGCGAAGCCACGTGCCGCTCGGCCCCGTCGGTGGCCATCACGCCGAGCTCGTGCTCGCACCAACCCAGGCACCACGCAAGGCTGCGGGGCATGTCGGGGTCCTGGACCAGGAAGGCGATCGCGTCCATCGGATCGAGCGAGGTCTGAAACACCCGGCGGTATTCCTGGAGCGCTCCGGCCGCCCGAAGGAGGTTCGACCAGTGCCGGACCGGCGTCTGCTGTCCAGAGCCGACGAGGCGGGCGAAGTACACCTCGATGAGGCGGGCCATCAGCAACGCCCGTTCGAGCAGCCGGCCCAGCGTCATGAACCGCCATCCGTCGTTGCGGTACATCGTCGACTCGGCCGCCCCCAAGAACGTTTGAAAAGCCCGACCCGTCGACGTGAACAGGTCCTGGGGGTGCTCCCGCAGCTCTCGGGCGAAGTCGACGGCCGACAACTCGGTCCAGCTGTCGTTGACCGCGGCCCGCAACTCGATCGGAACCCGGTCGCGAAGGCCCCGCAGGTTGGTCCGAGCCGCATCGAGGCAGCTGAGGATCGACCCGAGGTTGGCTCGATCGTCGACCAGGAAGCGGGTCACGGTGTAGGCCGACAGCTCGGCGCCGGTTTCGGCGAACTCCTCGGTCAGGGCGAGGACCTCCAGCAACTCGGTCCAACGAAGCCCGGCCTCGACCGGCAGCCCCGACAACACTCCGTGGTGGGCCTCGGCCAGCATCCGAGCCGTGCCGTCCATCCGCTCGAGGTACCGTCCGGTCCAGTACAGCGGCTCGGCCACCCTGGCCAGAACGACGTCGGGCCCAACCCGGCCCCGGTGATCCATCGGCCGGGAGATCGGATGGTGGACCTCGCCCTTCCGCTCGACCCAGGTGTCCTTGGAGCCACCGCCCTGCGACGAGTTGACGATCAGCGAGCCCTCGGGGAGGGCGACCCTGGTGAGACCACCGGGTAGGACGTCGAGGTACTCGCCGCCAACGACGAAGGGGCGGAGATCGACATGGCGAGGCTCGAATCGACCGTCGATCAGGGTCGGGTGGCGACTCAGGCGAACGATACGCTGGGCGATGAAGCGGGCGGGCTCCGATTCGACGGTCCGGCGGATCTCCTCCGCCTCCCGGTCGCCGGCGGTCGAGCCGACGAAGATCCCGTAACCACCCGAGCCGTCGACAGGCTTGATCACGAAGCGGGCGACGTCGGACAGGATCTCTCTCCGCACCTCGGGGTCGGCCAGCAGGTGGGTCTCGACGTTGGGTAGAAGGGGCTCCTCGTCGAGGTAGTAGCTGATCATGGCCGGCACGAAGGTGTACATCGCCTTGTCGTCGGCTGCGCCGTTGCCGAGCGCGTTGGCGAGCGTGACATTGCCGGCTCGGGCGACCCCGACCAGTCCCGGAACACCGAGCAGCGATCGGGGATCTCCGGCCTCGGGGTCGAGGAAGGCATCGTCGATCCGGCGGTAGACGACATCGACCCGCTGGCGGCCGCGGGTTGTCCGCATCCAGACCGTGCCCTCGTCGACGAACAGGTCTCGGCCCTCGACGAGCTGGACCCCCATGTTGTGGGCCAGGAAGGCGTGCTCGAAGTAGGCCGAGTTGTAGACCCCCGGGGTGAGCAGCACGACCGTCGGCTGCTCGGGAGCGCTGCGGGGAGCGATCGACTGCAGCGCTCGGAGGAGCAGCATCGGGTACTGCTCGACCGAGCGCACGTTGGCATCGGCCAGGACCTTCGGCATCAACCTCGTCATCGCCAACCGGTTCTCGAGCACGTAGGACACGCCGGAGGGAACCCGAAGGTTGTCCTCGAGCACGAGATAGGTGCCGTCTGAATCCCGCACGAGGTCGATACCAGCCACGAGGGCGCGCGCGTTGAACGGCTGCGGAATCCTCAGCGCCAGCTCGGTGTAGCCATCGGCCGACTCGACGAGAGACCGAGGCACGACGCCATCACCTATGATCTCGGCCTCGCCGTCGTAGAGGTCGCCGAGGAACAGGTTCAGGGCGCGAACCCGTTGGATGAGCCCCTTCTCGATGTGGGCCCAGTCGTCGGCGGAGATGATCCGGGGGAACAGATCGAGGGGGAACGTACGCTCGGTGCCATCGGCGTCGCCGTAGACCGTGAACGTGATGTCCCGGGTCCGGAACAAGGTGTCCTTCAGCTTCTGGCGGCGGGCGATCTCTGCTGTTCCGAGCACCGCGACCCGATGGGCCGCCTTGCGGTACTCGGTCCGGATGGCCCCGTCGGGGGCCATGACCTCGTCGAAGTACCCACTAGGGTCGTAGTCGGCGAAGGGACCGCTCTGCGCCATGGATCGACAATAGTCGATCAGATCTCGCTGCCAGATGGGCTCCATCGGAGCCTCCGGTCGGCAGGCAGCGCGGGCGCCTGAGGGTGGTTCAATTCCCCAGGATCATGCTTCGGCCTTGACGCCCTCGGTATTGCCGATGTCGCATGCAGTCGTGCTCAGGTTGCCAGGGGGAAGCCGAGATCGACACCCCGTTCGTGGGGATCGGGCCAGCGGACGGTGATCGCCTTGTAGGCGGTATAGAAGGCCACACCTTCAGGCCCATAGATATGGGTGTCGCCGAACAGCGAGTCCTTCCAACCGCCGAAGGAGTGGTAGGCCATCGGGACCGGGATCGGCACGTTGACGCCGACCATCCCGGCCGTGACGTCGCGCTGGAACGCCCGGGCGGCCCCGCCGTCGTTGGTGAAGATCGCGGTGCCGTTGCCGTACGGGTTGCCGTTGACGACCTCCAAGGCATCGTCGTAGGTGTCGGCCCGGACGATCGAGAGGACCGGGCCGAAGATCTCGTCTTCGTAGATCTTCATGCCGGTGGTCACCCGATCGAACAGGCAGGGGCCGAGCCAGAACCCGTCGGGGTAGCCGTCGATCTCCAGTCCCCGCCCGTCGACGACGAGATCGGCTCCCTCGCCGACGCCGAGGTCCACGTACGAGCTCACCCGCTCGCGGTGAGCCTCGGTGACGAGGGCCCCCATGTCCATCGGCTCCTCGGAGAGCCCGGGACCGATCGCCAGGGCGTTGATGCGCTCGGTAATGGCCGGGACCAACCGGTCGCCCACATCGCCGACCGGCACGACCACCGAGATCGCCATGCACCGCTCACCGGCGGAGCCGTAGCCCGCGCTGACCGCGGCGTCGGCGGCCTGGTCGACGTCGGCGTCGGGGAGGACGATCATGTGGTTCTTGGCTCCGCCGAGGGCCTGGACCCGCTTCCCGTTGGCCGATGCTCGCTGGTGGATCGCCCTTGCGATCGGCGTGGAGCCGACGAAGCTCACCGCAGCGACGTCGGGGTGGTCGAGGAGGGCGTTGACGGCCACGGCGTCGCCCTGGACCACGTTGAACACGCCGTCGGGCAGGCCGGCCTCGGCGAGCAGCCGAGCGAGGATCAGGCTGCCGGAGGGATCCTTCTCCGAGGGCTTGAGCACGAACGTGTTACCGCAGGCGATGGCCATCGGGAACATCCACATGGGGACCATCACCGGGAAGTTGAACGGGGTGATTCCGGCGACGACCCCGAGCGGCTGACGCATGCTGTAGGCGTCGACCGCCGAGGACACGTCTGGCGTGATCTCGCCCTTGAGCAGCGACGGGACGCCGCAGGCGTACTCGACCACCTCTATACCGCGCTGCACCTCGCCCAGAGCGTCGGCGAACACCTTGCCGTGCTCACTGGAGATCGCCCGGGCCAACTCTTCCCGGTTGGCGTCGAGCAGCTCGCGGAACTTGAACATGATCGACGAGCGCTGCGACAGCGAAGCCTCGCGCCACTCGGCGAACGCCGCTCTGGCGCTGGCCACCGCCGCGTCGACGTCGTCGGGCGAGCCGAGGGGCACCGATCCGGTGACCTGGCCCGTTGCCGGGTTGTAGACCTCTGCGGTGTCGGTGGCCTGGCCGGCGGTGGCTGCGCCGTCGATCCAGTGCGTGATCTCGGTGATGCTCTCGGTCACGATCGGCCTCCCTTCGTCGTCGGGTTGTCGGGTTGTCGGTGGGTACTGGTCTCGGTTGCTCGTTCAGTCTTGCAGGTTCGGTGCCATGCGGGCGCAGCCGGTCACGGTCGAGGCCGCGGTCGCCGGGTCGGGGGCGGCGCCGTGGTCTGGCGAATGACAAGCTCGGGTTCCAGCACGTGGGTGACCGCGGCTCGGCGGCCGCCGTCGAGTCGCTCGAGGGCACAGCGGGTAGCCACCCGCCCCATCGCCTGACGGGGCTGGTTGACGGTGGTCAGCCCGATGTGGGACAACGATGCGATCGCCGTGTTGTCGTAGCCGACCACCGAGATGTCATCGGGAACACGGAGGCCGGCGCCCTCCAGCCGGTCGATGGCGGCAACGGCAGCGAGATCGTTGGCCACGAACACCGCCGTGGGGAGCTGGTCGAGGTCGAGGAGCTGGCCGGCGGCGGCAGCGCCCGATTCATCGGTGAAGTCGCCGGGGACGACCGTCGGCCTCAGGCCCTGGGCTTCGACGGCGGCCACGAAGCCGCCCCGCCGGCTCGTCGCTCCGGCCCCGATGCCACCGTCGATGTGGGCGATGTCGGTGTGACCCAGCTCGATGAGATGGTCGGCTGCCAGCTCGCCGCCCCGCTCGTCGTCGTTGACCACGACGTCGATGCCGGCCGCTTCGCTCCCGATCACGACGGTCGGCACCGCCTTGGCGGCCTCCTGCAGCGTCGGTAGGCCGAGGCGGGTGCCGAGGAGCAGCACCGCGTCGACGCGGTGCTCGAGGAACGACTCGATCGCCACCTGCTCGTCGACGTCTCGGCGCCAGGCGGCGTTGAGCAGGACGCGGTAGCCGTGGGCCCGAGCCTCGTCGTGAATCCCGTCGGCGACGTCGGCGAAGAAGGTGTTGTGGAGATCGTTGATCACGACGCCGAAGGTGTTGGAACGGCGCTCGGCGAGCGCCCGGGCCGCCGCGTTCGGCCGGTAGCCGAGCTCACTCGCGGCCAGGAGCACGGCGCTCCGCCGGCGCTCGCTGACCTTCGGGCTGCCCCGCATGACCAGCGAGACGAGAGCCCTCGACACACCGGCCACCGACGCGACATCGTCCATGGTCGGTGGACGGGCGGTCTCTGGCACATCCGGAACGTAGCCGCTTGGAGCGCTCCAATTCAAGGGGTTGGCCGCAGCGTCCTGGCGACGGGGATGATGCTTGACAATCGTCTCGACGCGCCTACATTGACTCTCCGATCACTGGGGTGGAGCGCTCCAACCTCGAAGCACTTCCACTTCGGTTCCGCCCAGTCCCGTACCAGTTCCACTCCGATTCGAGGCGAGATCGATGCCACCGAACCCCGATCAATCACGACCGACTCCCGAGGGCGACCGCCTCTTCGAGCGGGTGGCGACGGCGCCGATCTCCTGGGGCGTCTGCGAGGTGCCGGGGTGGGGTCATCAGCTGTCGGTCGATCGGGTGCTCTCGGAGAAGGCTGCCCTCGGCTTCACCCACACCGAGCTGGGCTCGGCGGGCTGGCTGCCGGACGAACCAGCCGCCCTAGCCGACGCCCTCGCCGTCCACGGCCTGTCCCTGCTCGCGTCGTTCGTGCCGCTGGTCCTGCACGACGAGACCCGGGCCGAGACGACCCTCGAGGAGGCGCGCTCGGCCGCTGAGCTCCTCGGTAGCGCCGGTGCCCGCTATTTCAACACCGCCCCGGTCACCAGCGCAGATTGGCAGCCGCGACGGGAGCTGTCGGCCGCCGAGTGGCGACAAACGTTCGAGATGCTCGAGCGGCTCGAAGCGATCTGCGCCGAGCACGACCTCACCCAGGTGGTCCACGAGCACGTTGGCTGCACCATCGAGACAAAAGAAGAGGTCGACCGCCTCCTCGCTGTCACCTCTACCGCCCTCGTTCTCGACACCGGCCACCTGGCGGTCGGCGGGTACGACCCGCTCGATCTCGTGCGGTCCAACGCAGACCGGATCGGCCTCGTGCACCTCAAGGACACCAGCCTCGATGTAGCCGAGCGGCTCAACGCGGGCTCGGTGACACTGATGGAAGCCGTGCAGCAGGGCTTGTTCCCGGCGCTCGGCCAGGGTGACCTCCCGATCGATCGCGTGGTCGACACGCTGGAAGCGGCCGGCTACGCCGGGTGGTACGTGATCGAGCAGGACTGCGCCCTCACCGACGAGCCACCGACGGGAGGCGGCCCGGCCCGAGACGTTGCCGCCAGCATCGACTATCTCCGCCAGCGGGTCGGTGCATTCCAGCCGGCGGTCGGCGTACCCTCAGCGGGTTGTCAATAAGCAACAACTACGTCCGCGAGAAAGCAGAGGCGGCCAAATGAGCGACGCCACCCCGCCCGCCGGTGGCCAGGACGACCATGCCCGGTCCGCTTCACGTCGCGCCGCGACGCCCGCATCCGGAGGCGAGCAGCCATCGTTCGCTCGGGACTCGACGTCTCATCGGCCCTCGAGCGGAGACCACACCATGACCCAACGAGTCGGTATTGCCGTGATCGGGTTCGGCTGGATGGGCCAAGCCCACAGTCGGTCCTACCTGCGGATACCCACCCTCTTCCCCGACAGGCCGGCCGACGCCCGCCTCGTGATCTGCGCCGACAGCATCGAGGCGAGAGCAGCCGAAGCCGTTCGCTCATTCGGGTTCGAACAAGCGACCACCGAGGCCACCCAGGCGATCGAGCATC
>JAOTYQ010000898.1 GCA_029861725.1 Acidimicrobiia bacterium
GGCCGCGAGGGAGCCCGGCGTGGACTGGCGGATCATCGTCGGAGCCGACGCCGCCGCCGGGCTCGACACCTGGCATCGGGCCGACGAGCTGCGGGCCAAGCACCGCTTCGTGATGGTCAACCGACCGGGCGCGTCACCGACACCGCCGCCGGGCTGGGACTGTGAGCTGGTCGGCATTCCAGCCCTCGACATCTCGAGCACCGAGCTGCGGCGGCTCGTCGCCGAGGGCCGATCGGTCCGCCATCTCGTGCCGAGCGGGGTGGTGCAACGATTGGAGCGCTGGGGGCTCTATCGTCGTGGATCTTGAGTTGGCCCGCCGCCCTGCTCACCCGTCGTCGTCGCGTCATGGCTCTGTTCGTCGCAGCAGAGCTGACCTTGGCGATGGCGATTCCGTTCCTGGCCATCGCCGGCTACCACACACTGCTCGACTCGCGGGCCGGGCGGTTCGTCGAGGAGCCGACCGAGAACGAGCCGGGGTGGCGAGCGCTCGTCGACCCGACGCCGGTGACCGCCGTCGTCGAGCAGGAGGCCGGCATCACCACCGGGATAGTCGTGCTGGCCGGTCACCTCGACGACCCGCCCGGCGGGACCGTGGTGGTCGTGCCCGGGACCCTGCAGATCGACGGTGTGCCTCTGGCCGCCTTCGCTCCCGACGATGCGGTGGCCGAGCTGTCGCGGGTGTTGCGGCTCCGGATCGGCCCGGTCGAAGTGGTCGACGAGGACCGGTGGCCCGATGTGCTCGGCGACACGCGCTATCTGCTGGCCAATCCCGACCCGGTCGTCGACGATCGCGGACGCCCGCTGCTGCGGGTGGGAGAGATCGAGGTGGGAGCCGGCGACGCTGCCGCGTTCCTCGGCAGGCCGGCCCCCGACAGCGATCCGATCACGCTGCTGTTCCGACGGCAGCTGTTCTGGTCGGCGGTCGTCGCCGACCCTCCCGCCGGCCGGGATCCGCTAGCTCGGGCGATCGGTGAGATCAGCGGTCCGTCGTCCCAGGTGGTGATCCTGCCGCTCGTCGACGTCGTGCCGGATCCCGAGCTCGACCCCGTCGCCGCCGAGGCGCTGATCCGGGAGGTGGTGCCGATCCCGTCGGGCGCCAACCCCGGCGACCGGCTCCAGGTGCGGGTGATCGACCGGACCGGGACGATCGACCTCGAGGCGGTGGCCGCCGCCGTCGCCTCCACCGGCTCGGAGGTGGTGGAGATCGGCAACGCCGTGGAGTTCGACGGGGGACCGACGCATCTGGTGGTCCCGGTCGGACTCGACGATCCTGGGATATCCGAGCTTGCGATGCTCACCGGGGCGACTACTGTTCTCGACAACGACGTAGACGCCGATGCGGTGGTGACCCTGCTCGTCGGCAGCGACTACGCCTTCGGCCGTTGAGATCTCGAGTTCTCGCGGTCGGGGCGTGCCAACGAACGAGTCCGGGGTCGAGGAGCCTGATCTGAACGACGAAGAACTGCGGCGGTGGGTGCAAATGGCCGTCGATGCAGCCGATGACAAGCTCGGTCGAGACACCGAGGCCTTCTACGTTGGCGGGATCCTTGGCATCACCGACTGGTTCGTGGTGACCTCGGGCAACAATCCCCGCCAGGTCCGGGCGATCGTGGACGAGATCGAGGAGCAGCTGACCGTCTTCGGCGGGCTGAAGCCCGCCCGGATCGAAGGCAAGGACAACCTGAGCTGGGTGCTGATGGACTATGGCGCGTTCGTCGTCCACGTCTTCAGCACCGAAGCCCGGGAGTACTACGACCTCGAGCGGTTGTGGAAGGACGTCCCCCGCCTCTCCGACGTGGCCTGACGTCGTTCGGGCCTTGCGGCCCTCTCTTACCGAGTTCGGCGGTGCCGAACTCGCGGTTTGCAGGCGGGTCAGACGACCACGTTGACGTCGTTCGGGCCTTGCGGCCCTCTCTTACCGAGTTCGGCGGTGCCGAACTCGCGGTTGCACGCGGGGTCAGACGACCACGTTCACCAGTTTGGGGGCGCGTACGATGATCTTTCGGGGGTCGCCGCTCAGGTGAGCCTGCACCGCGGCTGAGGCCAGCGCGGCGGCCTCGGCGTCGTCTTCGCCGATGGC
>JAOTYQ010000273.1 GCA_029861725.1 Acidimicrobiia bacterium
CGGCTCTCCGAGGTCCGCCGGGCCGGCACGGTGCCGTACCTCCGCCCGGACGGCAAGACCCAGGTCACGTTCGAGTACGCCGACGGCAAGCCGGTGCGCCTGAAGACCGTGCTCATCTCTACCCAGCACGACGACGGCATCGATCGGGACTCGATGATCCGTCCCGATCTGATCGAGCAGGTGATCCGACCGGTCGTGCCCGACCAGTTCGGTGGCGACGACTACGAGGTGCTCGTCAACCCGACCGGTCGGTTCGTGATCGGCGGTCCGGTCGGCGACGCCGGCCTCACCGGCCGCAAGATCATCGTCGACACCTACGGCGGTGCCGCCCGCCACGGTGGCGGTGCCTTTTCCGGCAAGGACCCGTCGAAGGTCGACCGCTCGGCCGCTTACGCCGCCCGGTGGGTGGCCAAGAACCTCGTCGCCGCCGGCGCCGCCGAGCGCTGCGAGGTCCAGGTCGCCTACGCGATCGGTGTCGCCCGGCCGGTTTCGATCATGGTCGAGACGTTCGGGACCCACAACACCGACCCAAACCAGATCGGTGGGGTGGTCCAAGACGTCTTCGATCTCCGGCCGGCGGCCATCCTCGACGTCCTCGATCTCCGGCGCCCGATCTTCAGCCCGACCGCGGCCTACGGTCACTTCGGCCGGCCGGCCGGTCGCTCGTTCACGTGGGAGCGGACCGACAAGGCCGACGAGCTGAAGGCCGCGCTCGGCCTCTAGCAGCCAGTCACAGCCGGCCGCACCAGGACCCACCGGTGACCAGCGGCCAGTTGTTCGATCCCGAGTCGGTCTCCTCGACCGACTCATCCTCAGGCGCGACCGCCGACCGCCGCCGGAAGCGACAACGGGCCGGGCTCGTCGAGCCCGATGGCGTCACGGTGCGCGTCCGACCCGACGTGTCCGGCATCGACAAGGAGTTCGACTACCTCGTCCCCGAGGCGCTCGTCGACCGGGTCTCCGTCGGCTCGATCGTCAGGGTCGAGCTGAACCGGCGCTCGGTCGCAGCCTGGGTGATGGCGGTCGGCGCCGAGCCGGTAGCCGGCATCGACCTGCGACCGATCACCAAGGTCTCGTCGGTCGGTCCGTCGGCCGAGCTGATCGAGCTGGCTCGCTGGGCCGCTTGGCGATGGAGCGGGAACATCGCCTCGATCCTGCGCACCGCCTCACCGCCCCGTATGGTCCACACCCTTCCTCCGCCCACGACCCGGCCCGGGCACCCGACGGGCGGCGAGGCGTCGGTCGCCGTCGGGCCCCTGGTGACCCGATTGGCGCCGGACGAGGACGTCGTCCCGCTCCTCGAGACCCTCGTGGCCCCCGATGGCGACACGCTCGTGCTCACCCCGCGGCTCGGTCAGGCCGGAGCGCTAGCCGGGAGACTCCGCCGATCGGGGTTCACCACCCGGCTCCACCCCCGAGACTGGCCGGCCACCGCCGGGCGAGGTGGCGTGGTGTTCGGCGCCCGCTCGGCCGTGTGGGCCCGGGTCCCCGAGCTGCGATCGATCGTCGTGATCGACGAGCACGACGACGCGCTGCAGGAGGAACGCAACCCCACCTGGCACGCCCGCGACGTTGCGATCGAGCGAGCCGCCCGGGCCGGGATCGCGTGCCATCTCGTCTCGCCGATCCCGTCTCTCGCCGCACTGGCTGCCGCTGGTGACGGGCCGGTGACCCCACCCCGGGCCCGGGAGAGAGCGGGTTGGCCGGTGGTCGAGGTCGTCGACCGGCGCAACGAGGAACCGGGCCGGACCGGTCTGTTCTCGCCTCGGGTCGCTGACATCGTGCGAGGCCCTGGTTCGGTGCTCGCGGTGCTCAACCGCAAGGGGCGAGCGACAATGCTCGCCTGTGCCCTGTGCGGGGAGCTCGCCCGAACCGAGGACGGCGAGCGGCTGATGGCCGAGCGCAACGGCCGACTCGTGGCCCCCGGGACCGACGAGGAGCGCCCGGTCGTGTGCGCGGTGTGCGGGGCAACCAGGCTCAAGCGATTGCGGCTCGGAGTGACCCGGGCTGGCGAGGAGCTGTCGGCGCTCGCCGGCGAGCCGGTCGACGAGATCACCGGCACCGGCGCCGCAGCCGTCGAGCACAGAGCCGGGACGGCGACCGATGAGCACAGAGCCGGGACGGCGACCGATGAGCACAGAGCCGGGACGGCGACCGTTGAGCACAGAGCCGGGACGGCGCCGTCCCGAGTCGTGGTCGGAACGGAGGCGGCGCTCCACCAGCTCCGTCGGGTCGACACGGTCGTCTTCCTCGATTTCGACCAGGAGCTGCTCGCCCCCCGCTATCGGGCGGCCGAGCAGGCACTGGCGCTCCTCGTGCTGGCGGCACGGCTCGTCGGCGGGCGGGCCGAGGGTGGCCGTCTCGTGATCCAGACCCGCTCGCCACAGCATCGCGTCGTGCTCGCTGCGGTCCGGGCCGACCCGGGGCGTTTCTCCGAGCAGGAGCGGGCGCTGCGCCAGGCGATGGGCTGGCCCCCGTACGCGGCACTGGCCGAGATCAGCGGCCGATCGGCTGCGGAGTTCGCCGAATCGATTCGGGCCTTCGCCTCTGTGACCGTGCTCGGGCCCCGCGACGACGGCCGGTACCTCGTCAAGGCCGACGACTCGAACACGCTGGCCGAGGTGCTCGCGACAGCCCAGCGGCCCGGCGGCCGATTCCGGGTGGCGGTCGACCCGCCGCGGGCCTGACCCCGCGTGTGTTCAGAGCTCGGCCTCGCCGCTCGAGGCGGCCCACGCTTGGCGGGCGATCTCGTAGAGGGCCACCGTGCCCGCCTGGGCGACGTTGAGCGAGCCGATCTTGCCCAGCTGGGGGACGAATCCGATCGCGTCGACGGATCCAAGCGTCTCGCGGTGGATCCCCCGATCCTCGTGGCCGAGGACGAGGCAGACCGCAGCTCCGGCATCGATCGTGAACAGCGGCTCGGCCCCGGTGCTCAGCTCGATGGCGACCGTCCGGTAGCCGGCGCTGCGGGCTCGTCCGACCGCCTCGTCACCGGTTGAGACCTCCTGCCAGGTAACGAATCGCCCGCTGCCGAGAGCCGTCTTGGCCACGCCGGCGTGGTCGAGCCCTGGGGTGGGCGGGACCGCCCAGATCGTGTCGACGTTGTACGCCGCAGCCGAGCGGAGCAGGCTCCCGACGTTGTAGGGGTTCTGGACACCGTCCAAGATCAGAGCCAACCGCAGCTCGGTACGTCGTCGCCAGGTGCGGTGCAGGCGCTTGAGCTCCGTTGGCGACAGCGGCCTCGGTGCGGTCACCGGCGCGGCTCCTCGCCGCCAGGAGTCACGTCGAGCAGTCGAAACGCCTTCTTCGAGCCGCGTCGCTCGACCCGCCATCCCGCTTCGTTCAGCCAGCGATGGAGGCTGTCGGCCCCGAGGTGGCGCTGGACAACGAGGTGCGCCGAGCCGGCCGGCCCGAGCCGACCGAGCCACCGCGTCAGCAGGTCCCGCAGCGCCGGCTTGCCGATCCTGATCGGCGGGTTCGACCACAGGCGATCGACGACGAGATCGGGCGGGAACGCCCCCGGCTCGACGACGCGGACGTTATCGAGCCCAGCCCGGTGCGCGTTGGCATCGCACAGCTCCCGGGCCCGTGCGTTCACGTCCACGGCCCAGACGGTGGCGGTCGGGTTGCGGACAGCCAGGGCGCATGCGATCGGACCGTAGCCGGAGCCGAGATCGACCAGCGTTCGGTCACCAGGCTGGGGTTCCGGTCCGTCGAGGAGGAGCAGCTTGGTGCCGGTATCGACCGCATCGCGGGCGAAGACGCCACTGTCGGTCTCCAGCCGCAGGGACAGATCGGGGAGGACGAGCTCCACGAGCCGACGATCGGACCGCGCGCCAGGGTCGGCGTCGAAGTAGTGCGACGAGCTGCCGGGCGGTACCACTGGGGGCCAACGGTAGCCTGGGACCCATGGTCACCCCCTACCAGATTCGAGTCTTCGGTGACCCTGTCCTGCGCAAGGTGGCCACCGAGGTCACCGAGATCGACGGCAAGCTGGCCAAGCTCGCCGACGAGATGTTCGAGACGATGTACGCCGAGCCGGGGATCGGCCTCGCCGCGCCCCAGGTGGGGGTCCAGCGGCGGTTCTTCGTCTACGACGTCGGCGAGGGCCCAGAGGTGCTGATCAATCCGGTCATCGAGGAGTCGGTGGGGGAGTGGACCTACGAGGAGGGCTGCCTCTCGGTGCCCGGGCTGTTCTGGGAGATCGTCCGGCCCAAGGAGGTTCACATCACCGGACGCGATCTCGATGGCAACGAGATCTCGATCGAAGCCGATGAGCTGCTGGCCCGCCTCTTCCAGCACGAGCTCGACCATCTCGACGGGATCCTGCTGCTCGACCGGCTCGACACCGTCACCCGCAAGGAGGCGATGAAGAGCGTGCGGGAACGCTTCATCGACCTCCAGCCTGGCGAGTCGCTGCCGAACGGGCAGAAGGCATCGGGCGGCCTGACCCTTCCGTGACCTCTCTCACGTGACCGTTCTGACGTGACCGTTCTGACGTGACACTGCCCAGCCCGCCTCGCCAGCCGGAGCGTCTCGTGTATCTCGGCACACCGGAGGTGGCGGTGCCACCGCTGCGGGCGCTTCACGCCGCCGGGTTCGACATCGCCCTCGTCATCACCGGGCCGGACAAGCGCCGTGGTCGAGGTAAGGCGCTCGGGCCGTCGCCGGTGAAGTCGGCGGCTGGGCAGCTCGGGCTAACGGTGACCGACACCCTGGCCGAGGCCACCGAGGTCGGGGCCGATCTCGGCGTCGTCGTGGCCTACGGCCGGATCATCCCGACCGCCATCCTCGAGCGGTTGCCGATGGTCAACCTGCACTTCTCGATCCTGCCTCGCTGGCGAGGCGCAGCTCCGGTCGAGCGAGCGATCCTCGCGGGCGACACCCAGACCGGCGTGTGCCTGATGGGGGTCGCGCCCGAGCTCGATGCCGGAGCCATCCATCGTTGCGACGTCGTCAGCATCGGGGACGACGAGACCCTCAACGAGCTCCGTGGCCGCCTGGTCGAGCTGGGCGCCTCCTTGTTGGTCGAGGAGCTCACCAATGGTCTGGCCGACGGTCAGGACCAGTGCGGCGAGGTCACTTACGCCGCCAAGATCGAACCCGAGGAGCATCGGCTCGACGTCACCCTGCCGGCTCGCCAGCTCCACCGGGTCGTGCGCCTGGGTCGTGCGTGGTGCACGTTCCGCAACAAGAGACTGAAGATCCTGTCGGCCCGTGTCGTCGATCGCTCCTCGCCAGCCGCCGTCGAGCCCGGGACGTTGGACAGCACCGTCGTGGTCACCGGCGATGGGCTGCTCGAGCTGATCGAGGTCCAACCGGAAGGGCGGAAGCCGATGACGGCAGCCGCCTGGCTGAACGGGGTGCAGCCAGCACCGGGGGAGCGGCTTGGCTGACAACCGAGCCCGGCGAGCCGCCCCCGGCCGTCGGCGCCGGCCCTCCCGGGCGCCGGAGGGCGTCACGGCGTCGGGATCGGCGGCGCGGCGCCTGGCCATCGACGCCCTCCTACGGATCGAGCGGGGCGGCGCCTACGCCAACCTCGTTCTGCCCGAGATGCTCGCCCGTTCCGACCTCGCCCCCGCCGATCGTCACTTCGTGACCGAGCTGGTCTACGGCACGACCCGGATGCGCCGTGCCTGCGATCACCTCGTCGACCGATTCCTGCTCCAAGAGGTCGAGCCGCAGGTCCGGGCCGCGCTCCGACTCGGCGCCTACCAGCTCGCGTTCCTCCAGACGCCGCCTCACGCCGCTGTCGACGCCACCGTCGGAGCGGTGCGCGGTCGCGGTCGCTCGGTGGTCAACGCCGTCCTGCGCCGGGTCGCCTCGGCCCCGGTGTCCTGGCCCGACGTGGCGACCGAGTTGAGCTACCCAGACTGGATCGTCGATCGGTTGACCGCCGACCTCGGACGGGATCGAGCCCTGGCGGTGCTGGAGGCCATGAACCATGGCTCGCCGGCGACTGTTCGAACAGACGGCTACGTACAGGACCGGGCGTCCCAGGAGGTGGTGGCGGCGGTTGGGGCGGAACCCGGCGATGTGATCGTCGACCTCTGTGCCGCCCCCGGTGGCAAGGCGACCGGATTGAGCGCCGCCGGGGCGACCGTCATCGCCACCGACCTCCGGCCGAAGCGAGCCGGCTTGGTGCGGGCCAACGCCCAGCGGCTCGACCTCGCGGTGCCGGTGGTCATCGGCGACGGCGCACACCCGCCCTTTGCGCCGTCGTCGGCCGATCGGGTGCTGGTCGACGCGCCGTGCTCGGGATTGGGGAGCCTCCGCAGCCGGGCCGACGCTCGGTGGCGGATCGATCCCGACGCGCCCGATCGCCTCGCCCGACTGCAGATCGAGCTGGTGCGGGCCGGCCTGGAGCTGACCAAGCCCGGCGGGACGGTCGTCTACAGCGTGTGCACGCTCACCCGGGCCGAAGGCACCGGGGTGCTCGAGGCCGTGCTCGGGGATGGACCAGCGACCGTCATCGACGGACCAGGGCCGCCGTGGGACACCGTCGACGGTGTTGCGACGCTGTTCCCGACCGGTGGGGTCAGCGACGCGATGACGATGTTCCGGCTGCGGCGGACCTGACGGGGCGCCGGCAGGGAGCGGTCAGCTCAGCGAGCGGAGGAACACCCCGGAGCGGACCTTCGGGACGAAGCAGGTCGACTTCGGTGGCATGACCAACCCGGCGTCGGAGATGTCGATGAGGGCGTCGACGGGGACCGGTCGCATCACCCAGATCGCACACCGACGGTCGCTCATCGCCGCCTCGATGGCTGCGACGTCGTCGCGGTCGCCCAAACCGGGCCGGTAGTCGAGCACGTCGCTCGCACTGGACGGCTCGATGTCGAGCAGCGGGGCGAGCACGTGCTGTTGCAGCCTCACCGGGTCGAGACGATCCAACGGTCCCACCGTCGTGGTGGCCTCGCCGGCGAGGGCCAGGCCCACCAACCACCACCGACCGCCGGTCAGCAGGGCCAGCTCGTGGGGCGACCGAGCAACCACGGCATCGACCGATGCGGCGGGCCGGACCGTGCACCTCGTTCGCAGGCGCTCGAGGAGCTCACCACTGTCGACGTCGGTCAGGACACGATGGAATGCTTCGGTACGGAGCTGGTTCGCCGGGAACGTCGCTCCCAGCATGACTGCGCCGTTGCCAGGCCTGGAGTGGGCGAAGTGGAGGGACGCGGCCGCGGCCCGGTGATGGCCATCGACCAGATACAGCGCCTGGTCGGCCAGCGCCGCGCAGAGGAGGCCAGCGGCGTCGTCGTCGACTGCCCACACCTGCTGGCTCAGGCCACTGTCGTCGGCGATGACGACGGCCGGCGTCGCGTCGAGGAGCCGCTCGACCACGCTGGTGATCTCCTGGGCGTCCCGGTGGGCGAGCGCGATCGGGCTCGACTGAACGCCGAGGCCGTCCAGCTGGGTCGTCAGGTGTTCGACTCGGCCGGTCCTCACCTGCTCGTGAACACGGACCAGGCCACTGTCGTAGTCGTCGATCGCGATGCCACCGACGATGCCGACCTGGCTGTGACCGGGCATCGACAACCGGTAGAGGTAGAGCCGGGGCGGACCCATCGGGGAGAACGCGCCCGCATCGACCAGGGCGTGGAGCGCGGCTCGGCTCGCGCTCAGCTCCTCCGCTGCGTTCCACTGCTCGCCTGGGGGCTGGTCCTCGGGGGCACGGGTGACCGAGAGGTAGCTGTCCGGGTGCTTCGCCAGATAGCGGCGGCGC
>JAOTYQ010000899.1 GCA_029861725.1 Acidimicrobiia bacterium
GCCCGACGACGAGTGGGGCGAGATCGTCTGCGCCGTGGTCGTGGCGCATGGTGACCTCGATGCCGAATCGGTCATCGCGTTCGCGAGAGCTCAGCTGTCGGGCCCCAAGGTTCCCAAGCGGGTCGTGTTCGTCGACGAGCTCCCGAAGACCGGCTCGGGAAAGGTCCTCAAACGTGAGCTCCGGCCGCTGCTGGGTCGAGGGACCCAGGCGTCGGTCAAATCACCCAAGGTCGGCGACTGACGTGCCGATGATGCGATGACGTAGCCGTGGCCGTCATTGCGTCCGGAGAGTTGTTGTGGGACCCGTCATCACCGACAGACGCGTGCAGCTTGCCGTCGTCGCGAGCATCGTGTTGGTCGCCCTCGCCATCCTCTACGGCATCGACACCGGCCTGATCGAGCCCGACTACGTCGTCGACCGACCCGGGTCCGCCGGTCAGAGCACGGGCTCATGACCAAGAAGTCACGCCGGCAGGGAGCGGCGACGAAGACACTCGCCGCCGGCAGCGCGACCTCGGGGTTCCTCGCGCTCATGGGATTCATGGCCCAGACCGAGGCCCGGGAGTCGACCGAGACGACCGCGCCGCCCGACGACCTCGCGATGGTGACCACGCCGGAGGCGTCAGCGAGCCCGGATGCGCCCGACCCCACCGTTGGACAACCAGCTCGTCCGGCACTGCCACTACCGCCGGGCTGGTCGCCGATCGGGACCGCCGACGACGAGCCCGCCCTGGTGATCGACCTGCAGCTCCCCCCGCTCGACATCGACGAGAACGGGTCGACCCCATCGGTTGCGCCGCCGCCGCCGATCGAGGCGCCGACCCAGGATGCGGCCCCCGAACCTTCGGCGACGACGCCGACACCCGACACCACACCCGACACCACACCCGAACCGGCCCCGGAGCCCATCGCGCCGCCGGCGCCCACGACCGAGCCGACCCAACCCGTGGCGCCGGACCCGGCCGCCACACCGGTCCCGACCACTGCGCCCGCGCCGGAACCGACGCCCGAGCCCACCCCCGAACCCACACCCGAACCCACACCGGAACCCACACCGGAGCCGACACCGGAGCCGACACCCGATCCCACGCCCGATCCCACGCCCGATCCCACACCGGAGCCGACGACAGGTGGCAGCTGACCATCATTTCGAGGCGATGGGGACGCGAGCGCGTCTGTTCGTCCACGGAGGCCCCGCCGACCTCGTCGCCCGGCTCGAGGCGCGTGTCGAGGAGCTCGAGGACGCCTGGAGTCGGTTCCGACCCGACAGCGACGTCTCCCGGATGAACGCGGATCCGGGATCGGCCACCAGCGTCTCGCCGGACACGATCGACCTCGTCCGGCACGCCCTGCTCGCGTCGTGGGAGACCGGCGGCTGGTTCGACCCGACCATGGGGGTCGAGGTCGCTGCCGCCGGCTACGACCGCACCTTCGCCCGGCTGACCAGGCCGACGTCGGGCTTCGTGGTCAGCGTCGACACCACCACCGACTCGGTGACCGGTGTGCGGCCCTGGCGCGGCCACTCGGCCCACATCGACGTCGATGCCGGCCGGCAGACGGTGACGGTGCCCGCGGGCATCGCGTTCGATCCCGGCGGCATCGGCAAGGGTCGCGCGGCTGATCTGGTCGCCGAGATGGCTCTGGCCCAGGGCGCGACGGGTGTGATGGTCGATCTGGGCGGCGACATCCGCTTCGCAGGCACTGGGCCGCGCGGCGGCTGGTCGGTGTCGATCGATGACCCGTTCGACCGCCGGGCCGCGATTGCGTCGTTCCGGATCCCAGCCGGTGGTGTCGCCACGAGCAGCGTCGGGAAGCGGCGCTGGTCCCACGCCGGCGCGGTCAACCATCACCTTCTCGACCCCTCGACCGGTACGTCATCCACGTCGGATGTCGTGAGCGCCACGGTTCTCGCGACCGAGGCGTGGTGGGCCGAGGCGATCGCGACCGCCGCCGTCGTCGCCGGTGTCGATCGGGGACTCGAGCTGTGCGCCGCGACCGGCACGACCGGCCTGCTCATCGATGCCGCGGGCCACGCTCATCGGGCCGAGCTGTTCGAGGCGTTCGCGTGCTGATCG
>JAOTYQ010000274.1 GCA_029861725.1 Acidimicrobiia bacterium
TCCGATCTGGGGTGGCAGGTGCCCGACGACCTCCGGGCCGAGATAGACGCGGTATTCGAGGAGGAGGGCGTGCTCACCTTCGCCAATGCGCCCCAGCGGCTCTGGCCCGGATCTTGACCAGCCGATGCGCGAACGGGCGACGATGACCGCAGCCGACCGTCGAGCGCTGGTCGAGGCGATCCACGCCACACCGGTCCGGCTCGTCCTGGCGGTGGCCGGAGGTGGCAATGCGGTGATCACCGACCTGCTCGACGTGCCGGGTGCCTCGCGTACGGTCCTCGAGATCTGCGTTCCCTACTCCGAGCGCTCGCTGCTGGAGCTGGTGGCGACCGCTCCCGAGCCACCGCCGGCCGCGGCCGGCTTCGTCTCCGACTCGATGGCGGCGGCCATGGCGGCCGCCTGCCTGAACAGGGCGACGGCGCTCGGCCAGCCGGGCGACACGCTCGTCGGGGTCGCCTGCACCGCGGCGCTGGTCAGCGACCGACCCAAGAAAGGCGACCACCGAGCCCACGTGGCGGTGGCCAGCAGCGACGGTCTCGAAGAGCGCCTCGTCGACCTCGCCAAGGGTGCGCTCGATCGGGCCGGTGAGGACCGCCTGGTGGCCGACGCCGTGCTCGGCGCAGTGGCCGACGCGTGCGGTGTCGGGTGAGCACCGCCGCCCCGCCTCCGACGCCGCGCCAGCGGCTCGACGCGCTGCCGTCGGCCCCGCTCGGAGCGTGGCCGACCCCGCTTCAGCGACTCGAGCGATTCACGGCCGCCACCGGGCCCGCCGAGGGCACCGAGGTGTGGATCAAGCGAGACGACGTGCAGGGGGTGGCCCTCGCCGGCAACAAGGTTCGCAAGTTCGAGCTCGTGCTTGGCCAGGCCCTGGCCGACGGCTACGACACGTTGGTCACCACCGGGGCCGCCCAATCCAACTCCGCTCGGGCCGGTGCCGCGTCGGCCGCCGCCGTTGGCATGGGCTGCGTACTGCTCCTGTCGGGCCACCCACCACCCCAGCCGACCGCCAACCTCCTCCTCGACCGGCTCCTCGGCGCCGAGATCCGCTTCGCCGGCGACGCGAGCTGGTCGGAGCTGAATCGGGGCGTCGACGAGTTGGTGGCCGAGCTCGCCCGGGCCGGCCGGAAGGCGCTGGCGGCGCCGGTCGGGTGCTCGTCGCCGCTCGGCGCCCTCGGGTTCGCTCGAGCGTTCCTGGAGCTCGACGCTCAGCTCACCGCGGCCGGCGTCGACCCGAGCGCGATCGTCCACACGACCACGTCAGGCGGCACCCACGCCGGGCTCCTCGTCGGCCGGGCGCTCACCGGTCGTTCCGTCCGCCTGATCGGCGTCGACGCCGCAGCGATGTTCCCCCGGGCGGGCGATGCGCTGGCGGGCCTCGCCCACGACGCCGCGACCCTGATCGGCCTCGATCTCGACCTCCGACCCGACGACATCGAGGTGATCTCCACCCAGCTCGGCGCTCGCTACGGCGCCCACACGCGAGCCGCGAACGACGCCATCTCGGTCCTGGCCAGAACCGAGGCGATCATCGCCGATCCCATCTACTCCGGCAAGGGCCTGGCCGGGCTGATCGAGCTCGTGTCGTCCGGCTCGCTTGCCGGCCCCGTTGTGTTCTGGCACACCGGTGGCTACCACGCGCTCTTCGAACCCGGTCACGGCACCCCGGTCGCAGACGGGAGTCGCTGAGCCGATGAGAACCCGCATGGCGTTGCTGGCCGTCGCCGTGCTCCTCTCAGCGTGCTCGTTCGTCACCTTCGAGGGCGACACCGCCGGACAGCAGTCGACCTCGACGGTCACCCTGCCGCCGGCCACCGCCACCACCAGCGCCCGGCAACCGCCCGGGGGGCGGGGCTCGGCCGAGGACGAGCCCCTCGCCTCCGAGGAGCTGTGCGCCCGTCTGCCGGGCGTGCCCTTCGCCGAGCGTCGGCTGCTGCTGTCGCAACACCCCGACGGTCCGGAGGCGGCAACCGAGGACTGCCCCCAGGAACTGGCCGCCATCGAACAGCTCGAAGCCATCGCCACCCAGTCGGCCGAGCTCGACGACGACAGCTGGTTCGACCAGGCCCTCGCGGAATGGGACTGCACCGACCGGAGACTGACCGCCAGCGTGCGCAACATCTTCGACTTCCCGATCCGGTTGATCGTCGTGACCCAGCTCATCGCCGATCCGTCCCAGCAGATCGTCGGCACCGGCTGGACGGTGACCGAGCCGGTCGATCCCGACAGCGTCGCAGCGGTGGCCATCGACTACAGACCCGGCCCGGTCTTGACCCCGGAGCTGACGTGCAACCTGTCGGCTCAGGCGTTCATCGCTCTCGAGGGCGCCGGCGTCGACTCGGACGTCACCGACACCTGGGACGCCGAGCTCGGCTTCGCCGACCCTCCACCCGACACATCCGGCGACGACTGGGCCCGCCTGCTGCCGCTCATCCTCTCCGCCGAGCAGCAGGTCGAAGCGTCGGGGGACTGGGCCCGTGCCGCCGCCTACGAGGACGTGCGATCAAAGAACTACAAGGCCCTCGTTGACGGTGCCGTCGGCTCGGTGGCGGTCGACTTCGAGGTGGTCGACGTCTGCGGTGTGGAGCGGGTGGCGGACGAGCTGAGAGCCGTCACCTGGATTCAGGAGGGACCTGGAGGTCAGGGCGTCGTGCTAGGCGTGTTCCACCGCTCTGCCGTCGACGACCGTTGGCGGTGGGTCCACACCGGCATCTTCCTCTCGGGCCTCGACGGCGATTGCCGCCTCGTCCAACCCCAGACTGCGTGAGACCCCATTGGCCGCGTGCGGTGCCGGAGGCCCGCACCGGCCGATCAGCGCCGAACCCGTTGCCGGCGCCGGGGTGGGACACGAGACTCTTGATGTGCTCGACGATGACATGAAACGAGTGGTGAGCGAGCAGCGACTCGCCTACGTGGCATCGGTCTGCCCCGACGGCAGCCCGAATCTCTCCCCCAAGGGCACGACCGCGGTGTGGGACGACGACCACCTGATCTTCGCCCACCTGCACTCCCACCAGACCGTGGCCAACATCGAGGCGGGTAATCGGCTGGTCGAGATCAACGTCGTCGACCCGATCCTCCGCAAGGGCTATCGCTTCAAGGGCCGGGCGACGGTGCACCGGGAGGGGCCGCTCTACGACGAAGGGCTCCGCTTCTACCGGGAGCGAAGCGGACTCGACCCGAACCGGGTTTCGGCCATCGTGCTGGTGCGCGTCGAGGGGGCCGCGCCCTTGACGTCTCCCGCCTACGATGACAGCTCGACCGAGGAGGAGGTCGAGCGACGCTCGCTCGACCTCTACGGGCTCGCCCGCATGCGACGACGACCGTAGCCAGGAAATGCAGGCTACCGAAGCCGTTCAGATCCGGTAGATCCGGCGCGCGGTCCCTGAGAACAGGTCGGCCCGTTCGTCGTCGGAGTAGTCCGCTGACACCTTCTTGAACGCGTTCCAGAGCGCGACGTAGCCGGTCGTCTCGCCATCGACGGGGAAGTTCGACTCGAACATGCAGCGACCGGGGCCGAACGCGTCGATGGCGAACCGAAGCGTGTCCGCCCACTCCTCCAGCAACTGGTCGGAGGTCGGTGGCGGGCCGATCTCGTGCCATCGCGCCCCGAACCGGGTCATGCCGATGCCGCCGACCTTCAGCGAGACGTTGTTGTGGGCGGCGAGGGCCGTCAGCCCCTCTCGCAGGTCGGCGAGGACCTCGTCTCGAGCATCGGCGTAGCGACCGACCCCGACCGGTCCGCCGAGGTGGTTGACGATGATCGTCAGCTCCGGCACCGAGCGGGCCAAGTCGACCACCATGTCGAGCTGGGGATGGTACTGCCAGGCCTCGAAGCTGAGTCCCTTCTGAGCTAGGGCTCGTGCCCCCTCCTGGAACGACTCCTGGCGGTAGAGGTCCGGCGGCGGCTGCACCCGCGAGGTCGGCACGGCGTCGTCGTCGACGCGGGCTCCCGAGTGCCTGATGCCCCGAAAGCGGCCGCCGGCGGCCTCGACGTGGGCGTCGAGCACCTCGGTCACCGCCGCGCCAAGCGTCAGGTCGGCGTGACTCACGATCGCGGCGATCGTCGCGCCCTCGCTCTCCTCGCTCTCCGCCGCCCTGCCGGCCATGTAGATCGTCTCCCCGACCGGGCGGAGGTGCTCGGGACCCTCGGTGAGATAGTTGGCTCCGCAGTCGATGAACACCGTGTCGACGACGTTGTGGCCAGCACCGGTATCGAGCCAGAGGTCGTCGAGCTCGTAGCGGCCATATCGGGTCTCGGTATCCCACATGTGGTGATGGGGATCGACGATCTCGAGCTCGGGCTCGATCGCCTGCTCGGTGGCCGTGGCCAGCCAGTCGCGGTTCATCATGTCGGCTCTCCTCGAGGCGGGGCTCGGCGTTGTCGGGATGCTAGTGTCCTGTCAGCTTGATCCGTTGATGAATTCGCCGAGCTATCGGTGTCCCTCGCAAGGACGCAGGAGGCGGCCTCACCCGTGAGCGTGAGGCAACGACGAGGACGCCGCGAGGGGCGTCGAGAGCCGGCGAATTAGTGACATGATCAGGCTGACAGGACACTAGGCCCTGGGCGACCAGCGCCGCTCGGTCACCCGATGGTCACCCGCCAGCAACCCTCAGTTCGCAGACCAAGGGCCAGACGACCAACATGGTCGGTGTCCATGCTCGAGAAGCGCCGTCCGCTGACGGCTCCGAGGTCCTCACCGGGCCGATCGCAGAAACGATCCAAGCCGTTCCACGGTTGGAAGATGTCCCGCGCCGGGATCGTCATCCAGATGCTCCACAGCGGCCTGGTGTTCAACGCCTTCTCCCTCTTCTCGGCCGAGCTGAAGGCCGATTTCGGCTGGTCGAACAGCATCTTCGGTGGGGCGTTCGCCCTCAACCGAGCCGAGAGCGGGCTGCTCGGCCCGATCCAGGGGTGGATGACCGACCGGTTCGGGCCTCGAGCTGTGCTCCGGCTAGGTGCCGTCGTCATGGCCGCCGGGCTCATGCTGTTCTCGACGATCGACTCGGTCCTCGGCTTCTACCTCACGTACCTGCTGATCGCCATGGGATCGAGCCTGAGCGGTTTTCTCACCATCACCGTGGCGATCGTTCACTGGTTCGAGCGTAAGCGGTCCCGTGCTCTGGCCCTCACGTCGATGGGCTTCGCCGTCGGTGGGGTGCTGGCCTTCGGGGTCGGTGTGGTCATGGCGGCGATCGGGTGGCGCAGCACGGCCCAGGTGGCCGCCGTGCTCGTGCTCGTCGTCATCCTGCCCCTCTCACGCCACTTCGTCCGTACTCCGGCCGAGATGGGTCTGCACCCGGACGGTATCGACCCGGCCGATCTCGACGACGAGGCCGGGACCGGTGGCGGGGCGAAGGCGATCCCGTCGTCGCTGACCCACTTCACCGCCGCCGAGGCGATGCGGACGAGAGCGTTCTGGTTCATTTCGCTCGGCCACGCCTCGGCTCTGCTGGTCGTCGGGGCCTCGATGGCCCATCTGGCCGTGTTTCTCCAGGACGAGTCCTCGCTCGGCCCGACCCACATCTCGATCGTCATCGGCTCGTTGCCGGCCATGATGGGCGTCGGCCAGCTCGTCGGCGGGTTCCTCGGCGACAAGTACGACAAGCGCTGGCTGCTCACCATCGCCATGGTCGGCCACGGTGCCGGTCTGCTCGTGCTCGCGGTTGCGACCAACGCCACACTCGTGTGGCTGTTCGTGCTCCTGCACGGATTGGCCTGGGGGCTGCGCGGCCCGCTGCAGCAATCGCTGCGAGCCGATTACTTCGGGGCCACCGACTTCGGGAAGATCATGGGGTTCTCGGCGCTCGTGATCATGATGGGCATGGTGATAGGACCGATCGCCGCCGGCTACATCGCCGACGCGACCGGGAGCTTCCGCCTCGGGTTCGCGATCCTGGCGGTGGCCGCCGGGACGGGGAGCCTCTGGTTCTGGTACGCCACGCCCCCGGTGCTGCCCGATCGGACGGAGCCAGCTCCCCTGTCGTGAGCAGCTGGTCTACGCTCGAAGCCGCTCACAACCGCCGTACCGCGGAGGAAGGCGCTATGCCCGAAACCGACTTCACCCCGAACGCCGAAGAAGTGCTCAGCCACAACATCGATGTGGCGAAGCACTTCGAAGACGCCGATCTGGCCGCCGAGCCGAACCGGGCTTTGGCCGTCGTTGCGTGCATGGACTCACGGCTCGACACGTTCAAGACTCTCGGCCTCGCCGTTGGCGAGGCTCACATCATCCGCAATGCGGGCGGCATCATCACCGACGACGTCGTCCGCTCGCTCTGCCTGTCCCAGCGCAAGCTCGGGACGAGGGAGATCATCCTCGTCCATCACACCGACTGCGGGCTGCAGAAGATCGACGAAGCCGACTTCCGGCGCGCGCTCGAAGCCGAGACCGGCCTGAAGCCGAGGTGGTCGCTGGAGACCTTCGCCGATCCGTATGCCGACGTGCGGCAATCGATGCGGCGCCTGAGCCTCAACCCCTTTCTGCTCCACAAGGACCACATCAGAGGCTTCGTGTACGACGTGACCGACGGCCTCCTACGGGAGGTCGGCGCCGACTGCTGACCGACTGGGGCCGGCATCAGGTGTTGAGGAAGTTGAGCGGCAGGCCCCGGCAGTGCCATTCGTGGGCCATGAGCGTGCCGAAGGCCGACGCGGTGATGTAGGCCGTTCGCAGCTCGGGCCCGCCGAAGCAAACGTTCGTGACCATCGGGTCGCCGGGAACGGGCAGGATCGCCCGGAGACCGCCGCCCGGGGCGAACGCGGTCACCGCCCCCGTGACGAGCGTCGCCACGCACACGTTCCCCTCGCTGTCGACCGCCAGCGAGTCGACCCGACCTTCGCCGGGAACGACGCCGAGCAGCGTGGCAGGTATGCCGGCCGACGAGGCGAGCTGCGTGCCACCGGAGACGACCACGCCTGGACGGTCGAGCTCCCAATACCAGACCCGCCCGGTCATCGTCTCTGCGTAGTACAGCCGGTCCTCATCGGGAGACAGTCCCACGCCGTTCGGCGTTATGAGCGGGCGGGCGACCGTGATGACGCCCGATCCATCCGGCTGGGCATAGTAGATGCCGCCACGGTCGAGCTCCCGCTCGCGGCCCTTGCCGAGGTCGGTGAAGTAGAAGCCACCGCTACGGTCGAACACGAGGTCGTTCGGGCCCCGCAGCGGCCAGCCGTCGCACTCCGTGTAGAGGGTCGTGACATGACCTGAACCGAGATCCACCCGTTGGATCGAACCGCCTCGGTAGCCGTCGGGCTGCATCCCTGGCAGCACCATGCCGTCGACGTAGCGCCACGAGAACCCACCGTTGTTGCACACGTACACGGCGCCATCGGGCCCGATCGCGGCACCATTCGGGCCCCCGCCCAGCTCGGCCACAACCTCGACGCTCCCCTCGGCGGTCACCAGGCTGAGCGTGCCCCGCTCGATCTCGACCAGCAGCACCGAACCGTCGTCCAGAGCGATCGGTCCTTCGGGAAAACGGAGACCTTCGGCCACAACGCGCATGCGCCTGTTTCTACTCCTGTTTCTGCTCCCTGTCTTCCACTCCTCGGCCATGGCGCCGGCAGCGGGCCGCCTGTGACAGCCCGGAGCGGGTTCTTGCAGAAACGTCGAACCCGTCTGGGATACGGTCTGTCGACATGAGCGGCTACGCCCTGACCGGACTGGACTCGAAGGTGGCCGTCGTCACCGGAGCCGGTCGCCGCCGGTCGATC
>JAOTYQ010000900.1 GCA_029861725.1 Acidimicrobiia bacterium
CGATGGGTCCCCGACCGCAGTCACACCGGTAACTCACCCGTCGATGCGGGTAGGTCGGGCGCGACCGGAGCTGCGCTCCTCGTCGGCGCTCTCGTGTTCGCTGCCGTCGGTGGCACTGCCGCCCTTCGGCCGCTCCGGGCCCGGCGCTGATCGCGACTGGCGTCGTAGCCCGCACGACGAGATCGTTTCGATGAAGCTGCAGCTAGCTGCAGTAGCAGGTCTGAGCCTGGTCGCCCTGCTGGCGACCGGGCTCGCCGGCTTCGGCAGCGACGATCCGCCAACGGTCGCCACCGAGTCGTCGGCCGCCACGGCCGGATCCGGTGCCGAGTCGCCGTCGGGCACCTCGCCCGGATCGAGTGTCGATCGGGCTCAATCGGTCGAGGGTGGAGCGGAGGCCGCCACCGGACTCGGTGGCGGCGTCGCCTCGGGGCCGGAGCTGCGCCCGCTGCCTCCGGCCGACGGGATCCCCGAGCCAATCGATCCTGGCGCCGCTCCGGTGGCGATGCGGATTCCCGCCCTCGACGTGCTCGACAGCCCGATCCAACCGGTCGGGGTCGAGCCGAACGGCGAATTCGAAGTGCCGATCGCCAGCGAGGTCGGCTGGTATCGGTTCGGGTCCGGGCCTGGCGACACCGGATCGACCGTCATGGCGGCCCACATCGCCTATGACGGGGAGGACGGCGTCTTCCGCTACCTCTCGACGATCGAGCCCGGCGCCCTTGTCGAGGTCGACCTCGACGACGGTTCGACGATCGTGTACGAGATCGTCGAGCGCGCCGAGTACGACAAGACCGAGCTGCCCTTCGCCGATATCTTCAACGAGGCCGGGCCCGATCGGCTCGTACTGATCACCTGTGGCGGCGAGTTCAATCCCCAGCTTCGGAGCTACGAATCGAACGTCGTGGCTTACGCTGAGCCGCTCGGCTGAGCGGTCGCATGCCTCCGGAGGGAGGGTGATCCAACCGCAAGAACGGTGCGTCGCCACCTCCCAGGTCCACGGGTGGCCTCGTATGGTCGGGATGGACGGTCGGGATGGACGGTCGGGATGTATGGTCGGGCTCATTGCCGGGCGGTCGTGCTGGTGGGTAGATTGTTGACGTGAATAGCGCTAATAGCCACGATAGGGCTAGTCGACTCGAGTTGCCGATCATGGTGGCGGCCGAGGTTGCCCTGGTGGTTGCGCTCCACCTCGCTGGATCCGCCGACTACGCCGTGCCCCTGCGGTCGGTCGCGGATTGGTTGAGCACGACCGATCCCACGGTGGTCTTGGTGGCCGCCGCCCGCCTCGCCGGCCTCGTCATCGGCTATTGGCTGCTGACCACCACCTTGCTCTACGCGATCGCCCACCTGCTCGGGTGGGAGGGGCTCGCCGGGTTGCTGCGCTGGGTGACCCTCCCCGTCGTTCGGCGCGTGGTCCAGGGGGTCACGGCCGTGTCGCTCACGAGCGCTTCCCTGCTCGGTCCCGCGACGGTCTCGGTCGCTCCCGTCCTCGCCCAAGGGTCCGAGATCGCTCAGGGCGACGGTGCCGACACGACCATCGACGAGGACGACGACTCCGAGCCGCAGAACGGCGGGGAGACGCCCGCCCCCCCTGGCTACCCGCTCGACGCCGCCGGATGGCCCGATCTCAGCAACGGCAGCGACTTCTGGCGTCCCAGCGCCGCGCCCGCCCCCCAGATCGCCGGCGAGGGAACCTATCCCGTCGCGGCCGGCGACCATCTCTGGGGAATCGCCGCCACTCACCTCCGCCGGGCCGTGGGGCGTGACGTCACCGAAGACGAGATCTGCCAGTACTGGGTCCGGCTCATCGAGGCCAACCGGGCGACGATCAAATCGGGCGACCCCGACCTGATCTACCCACACGAGCAGCTCACGCTGCCGCCGGTGTTTGTTGACTGAGCCGGCCGCCCGGGGGGCGGCCTTCGGGAGTTCGCAGGGCGAACTCCTTCGCTGGGGCCTGGCTGTAGCTGTCGTTGGTGTTTGTTGACTGAGCCGGCCGCCCGGGGGGCGGCCTTCGGGAGTTCGCAGGGCGAACTCCTTCGCTGGGGCCTGGCTGTAGCTGTCGTTGGTGTTT
>JAOTYQ010000275.1 GCA_029861725.1 Acidimicrobiia bacterium
AGTTCTTCGGCGGTCGGTTGAACGTCAACACTGCCAACTCATCGTGCTGATCCCGTTGCCAGACCGCCATCGGATACCCCCCACGGATCGAAGATCTCCACGATACGGCGGCGGCGGGCGGGGGTCTAGAACGTGACGTCGGCCCATACTGGCCACAACCCTCCTCAGCGCAATCCGCTGCGATCCGAGCTGTGTCAGGAGCAAGGTACCGCGGTACGAATCGGTGCTGTCGATGATGCGGCCCGCTGGGGGTGGGCCGATGAGGCCGCGGGCTTCGGCATTGACAGCGGCGTCGATGGTGATCTCCAGCTCCTCGCTGGAACCCCCTCGGTTCTAGTCTGGCCCGATGCACCTGGAACCGAGGCTCTGGGCCTTCACCGAGGGACTCCGGCTCCGCATCGGCTGGGCGGTGCTGGTCGGGTTGGTCGCTGTCGGCCTCGGGGTGGCCCGGCTAGCGATGCTCGGTTGGCTGATCGGTCAGGTGTTCGCTGGCCGCGACCTTACCTCGCTGGTGTGGCCGATCGTGCTGATCGCTGCGGTCATGGTGCTCCGGGGGGCCTTTGAGCACTGGCGGATCATGGTGGCCCACGAGACCGCAGCCCGAGTCCAGAAACGGTTGCGACGGGCCATCTACGACCGGGTGGCGGCGCTCGGGCCGGGCACGGTGGCCCGGCGCCGGTCCGGGGCCGTCACGCTGTCGCTGGTCGACGGGGTAGAGCAGCTCGAGACCTACTTCGGCCGGTACATCCCCCAACTCCTGATCTCCCTCCTGACCCCGGTGCTGATCTTCACCGTCGTCGCCTTCGTCGACCTGCCGGTGGCTGCCGTCATGCTCGCCTTCGCTCTCCTCGCACTGTTTGCCCCGGCGTTGTGGCATGGCCTCGAGGTCCGCAAGGCGCTCGACCAGCAGCGGGCCTACGCCAGCTTCGCCGCCGAGTTCCTCGACTCGATCCAGGGCCTGGCCACCCTCAAGGCCTTCGGCCAGAGCAAGGCCCGGGCCGACGCGCTCGAGGTGAAGGCCACCACCTTGTTCCGGGAGACGATGTGGGTGCTGGCCACCAACGTGGCGAGCCGGGGCATCACCGACAGCGCCATCGCCTGCGGGGCGGCCGCCGCGCTGGCCGTCGGGGCTGTACGGGTCGACGCCGGGGCCATGGAGCTCACCTCACTGCTGATCATCCTGATGCTGGGGGTGGAGATCTTCCGGCCGATGCGGGAGCTGCGCACCGTGCTGCATCAGGGCATGGTCGGCCGGTCGGCGGCGCAGGGCATCTACCAGCTCCTCGACGACCGACCGCTGGTAACCGACGCCGAGCCGGCACCGCTGGCCGCTCCCCTGGTCCCGACCGTGACCTTCAGCGGGGTGCGGTTCCGCTACCCGGGCGGCCGGCGCGACGTCCACCGAGGCCTCGACTTCGAGCTGGAATCCGGGGGCCGGATCGGGATCGTCGGCCCGTCCGGGGGCGGGAAGTCGTCGATCGTCCGGTTGCTGTTGCGGTTCTACGATCCCGATGAGGGCTCGGTCAGCATCGGCGGCCACGATCTCCGCCGGCTGTCGTTCGAGCAGATCCGCTCCATGATCTCGGTAGTCAACCAGGACACCTTTCTCTTCCACGGCACGATCGAGGACAACCTCCGCATCGGGCGGCCTGACGCCACTGTGGCCGAGATCTCCGATGCGGCCCGGGCGGCCAACATCCACGACTTCGTCACCTCCCTGGAGCATGGCTACCGCACGATCATCGGCGAGAAGGGCATCAAGCTGTCGGGCGGGCAGCGCCAGCGGGTGGCCATCGCCCGGGCCCTGCTACGAGACACACCGATCCTGGTGCTCGACGAGGCCCTCTCCGCGGTCGACGCCGAGAACGAGGCCATCATCGGCCAGGCGCTCGACCGGCTGATGCACGGGCGGACGACCCTGATCATCGCCCACCGCCTGTCGAGCGTGATCGACTGCGACCGCATCCTGGTCCTCGACGACGGCCGCATCGTCGAGAGCGGACCCCACGATGCCCTCATGGCCGCCGGCGGCGCCTACGCCACCCTGATGTCGGAGCAGGCCAGGGAGTCAGCAGCTGAGACGATCGATCAAGCCGCGCCCGGTCCCGGCTCGGGAGCGGAGGGCGACGGACTGGGTGCCGGCCTTGCGATCGGCAGCTCCGGCGACTCGGTGGCCGGGGCGATCAAGCCGGTGACCGAGGGGATCGTCGCGGCCGATGGCCTGGGTTGGGGTCGTCTCGTCGTCGAGCTGCTGAAGCTGGCCACGTCGTGGAAGGGACGGCTGACCGCCGCCTTCGTCTTCGGCGTGCTCCGGGTCGTGGCGTTCATCGCGGTCGGGGCCCTCAGCGCGCTGGTGGTGCTTGCGCTCAAGAACGGCGAGCCGTTCGGCCACTGGCTGGTGGCCCTGGCCGTCGTTGCCCCACTGTCGGGGATCTTGCACTGGTTGGAGTCGTGGGTCGCTCACGACATGGCCTTTCGGCTCCTGGCCGAGATGCGCATCAACGCCTTCCGCAAGCTGGACGCCCTGGCCCCGGCCTATCTGGTCCGGCGCCGCACCGGCGATCTGATGGCGCTGGCCACCCACGACATCGAGCTGGTCGAGTACTTCTTCGCTCACACCATCGCCCCGGCCTTCGTGGCGGTGTTGGTGCCGGCGGTGGTGCTGGTCGTCCTCGCTGCCCAGAGCCCGTTGATGGCGGTGGCGCTCGTGCCGTTCCTGGCGGCGGTGGGCCTCAGCCCGCTGCTCCTGCGCCGCCGGGTCGACCGGTTGGGCTCCGAAGCCCGGGAGGCGGCCGGCGAGCTCGGGGCATACGCCGTCGACTCGGTGCAGGGCCTGGCCGAGATCGTGGCGTTCCAGCACGAGGACGGGCGGGGGGCCGGCCTCGACGCCCTGACCGAGCGGCACATCGCCCTGAGGCTGCCGTTCTTTCGGGAGCTGACCCTGCAGCAGAGCCTGCTGGAGGTGCTCACCGGCCTGGGCGGCCTGGCGGTGGTGGTGACCGGCGCCGCGCTGAGTGCCCGAGGGGCGATCGACGCCGGCATCCTGCCGCTGCTCACCTTGCTGGCGATGGCCGCGTTCCTCCCGGTTTCGGAGATCGCCCAGATCGGTCGCCAGCTGGCCGACACCCTGGGCGCCACCCGCCGCATCTATGCCCTGGCCAACGAGCCGGTTCCGGTGGCCGACGGGCCCGGGACCGATGGCCACGGTGCGGCCCAGTCCGGCCCGGTGTCGCTGGCCTTGGAGGGGGTCGGGTTCGCCTACCCCGGTCAGAACCGGGAGGCCCTGTGCGGCGTCGACATCGAGATCGAGGCCGGTCGGGTGGCAGCGCTGGTCGGCACGTCCGGCGCGGGCAAGACCACCACGGCGCTGCTCCTGATGCGGTTCTGGGATCCGGATCGGGGGCGGGTGACGATGAACGGTGTGGATCTGCGGACGTACCGGCTCGACGCCCTCCGACAGCGAATCGCCCTGGTGGCCCAGGACACCTACCTGTTCAACGACACGCTTCGGGCCAACATCACGATCGGCCGGCCGGAGGCCAGCGACGCCGAGCTGGCGGTTGCCATCGACCACGCCTCGCTCGGCGACCTGGTAGACGGCCTACCCGACGGTGTCGACACCGTGGTCGGCGAACGGGGAACCAGCCTGTCCGGCGGGCAGCGCCAGCGGGTGGCCATCGCCCGGGCCTTCCTCAAGGACGCCCCGGTACTGATCCTCGACGAGGCCACCTCGCATCTCGACGCGGTCAACGAGCAGGCGCTGCGCCGGTCCCTCGAACGGTTGCAGGCCGACCGGACCACCGTGGTGATCGCTCACCGGCTGTCGACGGTCCGCCACGCCGACCTGATCGTCGTCCTCGACGAGGGCCGGGTGGTCGAGACCGGCACCCACGAGTCGCTCCTGGCCGGCAACGGGCTCTACGCCAAGCTGGTCTCGCGGCAGCTCGCAACGGCCAAGGCCGCCCCGTAGCCCAAGGCCCTTTATCAGGAATCCTTGACTCAATCTGTTTTGAGTGATTAGGGTGCGAGTCTGTGACGAGCGAGCTGGAAGAGCGGGCGAGGATCCATGCCGCTCTCGGGGATCCGGCCAGGTTGGCGATGGTCGACGAGCTGGCGGTGTCGGACCGCTCGCCGGCTGAGCTGGCGGCTCGATTCGACATGCCGAGCAACCTGCTGGCTCACCACCTCGCGGTCTTGGAACAGGTCGAGCTGATCGAGCGGCTCACCTCGTCCGGCGACCGGCGCCGACGCTACGTGCGCCTGGTCAGAGCACCCCTGGACCGGCTCCAGTTCCCGGTGCTGGTGCCCGACGGGTTGGTGCTGTTCGTGTGCACGCACAACTCGGCTCGGTCCCAGTTGGCCGCTGCGTTGTGGAACGCCCGTCCTGGTCGGTTGGCGTCGTCGGCTGGCACCCAGCCCACAGAGATCCACCCGAAAGCGGTCGCTGCGGCCAAGCGGGCCGGGCTCGACCTGGGGGGTGCCGAGCCCCGGCATCTCGACGACGCACCCGAAGCCTCGCTGGTCGTCACCGTGTGCGACCGGGCCCACGAAGAACTACCACCCGATCCCAGCTGGTGGCACTGGTCGACCCCGGCCCCGAGCGAGATCGGAACGGCGGCCGCGTTCGACGCCACGGTGGCACAACTCGATGCCCGTATCCGAGACTTGAACTGAAAGGCAAGCGCCGGTCATGGCTGACTACACCCCTGGTGACAAGTTCACAACCGAACAGATCCTGCTCATCGAGCAAGCGGCCGAACGGCTCACGCGTGAGTTCGACGGGACCTTCAACGCCGAGACGATCGTGCGCTACATCCGCGACTCCCAGACCATGCTCGAAACCCGAGCCCGGTTCGCCACCTGGCTCCCCATCCTGATCGAGAAGTTCACCCGAGACCGGCTGCAGGCCCTGGCCCGCCTCGAGGTCGGCACCCTCGACCGGCCTGCGGTGCTGTTTCTCTGTACCCACAACGCCGGCCGCTCGCAGATGGCGGCCGGTTACCTCCGCCACCTCGCCGGCGACCAGGTCGACGTGTTCTCCGGGGGATCCGACCCCGGGATCGAGCAGAACAGCACAGCCATCGCCGCCATGGCCGAGGTCGGGATCGACATCGCAACCGAGTACCCAAAGCCCTGGACCGACGAGATCGCCCGAGCGGCCGACGTCATCATCACCATGGGGTGCGGCGACGCCTGCCCCATCTACACCGGCAAGCGCTACGAGGACTGGGAGCTCGACGACCCGTCCGGCCAACCCATCGAGACGGTCCGCGCCATCCGAAACGACATCCGCCACCGGATCGAGCAACTTCTCGTCAGCCTCGAGCTCACCGCCGCATGACCGCTACCGAGCCGACCCGCACCAACGACCGGACCAGCGAGACCGCCCGACCGGCCACGCCGACGTGGCGGCCCGACGGGCGGAAACTAACGGCTGAGTTCATCGGCACCGCCTTCTTGCTCATGGGCGTGGTCGGCTCCGGCATCATGGCCGAGACACTCACCGACGACGTCGGCCTGCAGCTCCTCCAGAACGCCTTCGCTACCGCCGGGATCCTCGTCGCGCTCATCCTCGCCCTCGGCCCAGCATCGGGAGCCCATTTCAACCCCGCCGTCACCATCGCCGACCGAGTCTTCGGCGGGATCGACACCCCGACCGCGATCACCTACATCGCCGCCCAGATCACCGGTGGCATCGCCGGCGCCATCGCCGCCAACGTGATGTTCGACCTCAGCGCGGTCGACTGGTCGGCCAAGGATCGATCAGCCGGCAACCTGGTTTTCGCCGAAGTGATCGCAACCCTCGGACTTCTCCTCGTCATCTTCGGTGTCGTCCGCTCCGGCCGACCATCGGTCGCAGCCTTCACCGTCGGCGCCTACATCGGGGGCGCCTACTACTTCACCTCATCCACCAGTTTCGCCAACCCGGCCGTCACGATCGCCCGCACCTTCACCGACACCTTCGCCGGCATCCAGCCCAGCTCGGCCCCCGCCTTCATCGCAGCCCAGCTCGCTGGGACGGCGGCAGCAGTCGCCATCACCAGATACCTCTACCCTAACACCAGCGACTACGCCGACCAGGTCGTCGTGCCCCACGACAACCCCGACCGATAACTGCCCGCCCCCTGCCGAGGTGGCACCCGCTCGTCGGTCGACGCCTGGCAATCGGCCCATGAGGCCGGACTGCGGCCGACCGTTCTTGGAGGGCCAACGGCGGTCCGACCTCGGTGCTCGGACCTTCGTTCCTGCCTGCGCTCAAGCCCTCGCGCCTTGCGTGGGCGGCATTCTGGGAGGACGACGGCGGCGCTCGATGCACTCGATGGGCGATCTGGCCGCCGAGCCCGCACTCTCGCCGAGCGATCTGTGCTGATTGAGCCGCATCTCGTCCGCCGCTGGTCAACCTCCCCCCTCGACCCCGCGGGCTTGCTCGACGTCTCTGGCTCGGAGCAAGCGTGACCGTACCGCTTCGGTGGAGGACGCCGGACGGGCCCGCTGCCGTTGCACGGTCAGGACGAGATTGGCCGTGAGGAGGGCAACCAACAGGAACAGGACCGGGCCCACCACCAGGCGGAACAGGAATGACAGCAGCGCAGCGAATCCACCGTAGACGATTCGGGCCCGCACGGTGCTGGGCGACGTGGCGGGATCGGTGAGCATGATGAAGGCGAAGAACGGGACGCCGGTTGCGAACACCTCGAGAACGAGCCGGGCCACCAGGTCGTCTCCCGAGAGCAACGCCCAGGCTGCGATGAGCGCCACGTAGCTGGCCAGATAGCCGGTGACCAGCTCGACCCGCCGCAGCCGGTACACGAGCACGGCACCGAGGAGCATGACGGCCATGGCCGATGTCGACCCGGTCCAGCCATGGCCGCCGTCGACCAGGAAGGACCAGCCGTCCATACCCAGGTAGCCCCGGGCGTAGTAGATCCTCGGTCCTGGCTCGAGGTAGGAGGCGTGACCGTACTGGAGGGGCCCGGGAAAGAGGAACACGGACACGGCGACCCCGGCTGCGGCCGGGTTGAAGACGTTGCTGCCGCCCCACCTCACGAGGTGCTTCGACCCGATCGCGATCGCTGCTGCCGCCATCGGTACGTACCACGGCCGGCCTTCGGGCAAGACGAGCGCAACGATCAGGCCCGAGACGAGGGCACTGGTAGGGAACGTCCGGACGCCCGTGAACGCAGCGCGCAGCGCCACGTCGAGCGCGCACGCGATCGAGGCGGCGATGAGGGTCTGGGGTAAGACGCCGCCGACGCCGTGAGCATGCACCCCGATGGCGATCAGCGCTCCGAGGAACGCGAGCAAGTAGGCCTCCAGGGTCATCCGCCTTTCGGCGAGCGACACGGGCTACGCCTTCCGCCCGACCGAGATCACGTACAGCGGCTCCTCTTCGTCGGACGCGGCAACGATGTCGTGCACCCGGTCGTCGTCGAAAGCACCGATGACGGTGACGCCGAGCCCCAACGTCGCCGCCTGAAGGTAGACGTTCTGTGCGGCGTGGCCGGCCTCCGTCCAGACGTACCTGACGCCCCGATCTCCGTACTGGGAGGTCGTTCGCTCGGGCACGGCGGTGAACACCAGATCGAGGGCAGCCTCCTCGACCCACTCCTGATCGACGGCGGCCTCCGCCAGCTCGTCCCGGCGATCCTCCGGTGCAACCGCCACCATCTCGTGGTCGTCCGGCACGTACCGGTACACAC
>JAOTYQ010000901.1 GCA_029861725.1 Acidimicrobiia bacterium
ATGTAGCTCGACTCTGGTGCGCCGTGAACAAAGACAATCGGATCTCCTTCTCCTTCATCTACGTACGCAATCTGGGCATCATGGACTTGGACAAATTTGTGCTCATAGGGAAAGTCTGATGATGGTTTCGCCGCATCGATCGCATAGGCGGCGTCGTCTGGCTCGGGCGCCGTGTGGTTGACGAACTTTGGTGTTGTTGTCGGCATAAGTAGTGTACCTTTCTGGGTAGAATCTGATTGAAACTGGATCACTCCCACCCGCCGCCCGTCCGGGTGGAGCTGGGTGTCACGCTGCGCTATCGGCGAGCTCCTTCGCCTGGTCACTCGTGAGCGTCCGCCGCAGAACATTCCTTGGAGGGGCGCCAACCGCCGACTCCATTCCGTCGAGCGCTGGCGTCTCACCTATCAGAGCCAGCAACGAAGAATCGGGAGGTAGCTTGGCTTTCAGCTCTTCGACCACCGGCAAGAACGCGCTTTCCTTCGACTCTCCGATGGCAGCACCGGTCCCGGCCCCAATGCCACTCCAGAGTAGTAGGCCGAACGGTCCTCCGATGGCGCCGACGAAGAGTCCGGTGAGGCCACCGATGGCAGCGCCTTTGCCCGATTTGGTCTCATCGACGTCAGGGTTCTTGGCTTTCACCGAGTACCGGCCGTCGACGCCGTGCTCGACAACGGCGACCTCGGACAGCCAGGGATCGTCCCGTGCCGCTCGGAGATCGCTGAGCGTCCGCTCTGCGACGTGCCCGCCGTCGAATGTGATTGCCACCATTTCCAACATGGCTACTCCAGTCTGTTTGCTGTGCTATGGCTGCGATCATCCCCGGCCGCATATCGCGCGTCTTCACCCTCGCTGGGGTGATCGGCCCGATCACCCCATTACGCAGAGGTTCGGCATCAGCCGGCCGACGGAGTCGGATCGGTGCCGACACCAGACGCCGGGTCAAGCCCAGCCATGCGTGGGGTGATTCGGGAGATCACCCCACGGGGGGCGACGCCAGTACCACAGGGTCTGGATTACAACGAAGCCTCAGCCGGCAAAGGAAGAGAGGCCAGCGATGCAAACTGCTAGCTACGAGAACCAGACGCAGTCGACCGCGGCCTATCAGGCCGAGCCAGCCAATGGTGCGGGCTGGATCATCTACGCCTCGATCATGCTCGTGATCGTCGGGACCCTGAACGTGTTCCAGGGGTTGCTGTTGATCGCCGAGGACGAGATCTATGTCACCGGTCCGACCGAAACCGTTGTCGTGATCGGCGATGCCACGACCTGGGGATGGGTCATTCTCATCCTGGGCACCCTCGAGGTGCTCGCCGGCCTCGGCGTGGTCACCCGCAACCAGCTCGCACGCTGGTTCGGCATCTTCGTCGCCAGCGTCGCGCTGCTCGCCCAGTTCCCTGTGTTCTTCGGCGCCTACCCACTCTGGTCGTTCACCGTCGTTGTCCTGTGCGCTCTCGTCATCTACGGCCTTGCTGTCTACGGCAGCAGGAACGACAGCTGGGCTTGACCCACGAAGACCTACCATCGACCCTCAACCTCAAGGAGGCGGCTCAATGGCCCGCCGAGTTCTCTTCATCACCGACGACATGCAGCGGTGGGACACCATCGGCGCGTGGAACGGACCGCACGCTCAGTATGCGCAGACGCCGGTGCTCGATCGCCTCGCCCACGACGGCGTCCAGTACTGGCGGGCCTACAACCAGAATCCGCTCTGTATGCCGTCTCGATCGACAATGCTGACCGGCCAGTACCCGCGGACCCACGGGGCTTGGAACAACGGCATCGCCCTCCCCCACGATTCGCCTACCGTCGCCCAGCACCTCAAGGAGAACTCGAGCTTCCGAACGGCATTGATCGGGAAACCTCACTTCGAGCCATTCTCGTCCAAGCACAGCATGGAGAACTCACTCGGGATCTCGAACCTCTACGGCCCGGTGCGCGGTTTCGACACGATGATCGTCGCCTCGCACGACCTTATCCCGCAGACCGGGCACTACACACAGTGGCTGAAGCGTAACTACCCCAAGTACCTCGACGAATTCTACGACCTGCTCAACATACCCGACGAGCCGG
>JAOTYQ010000902.1 GCA_029861725.1 Acidimicrobiia bacterium
GCCAAACATCCCGGAACTTGATGACACAGAATCACGGTTCACCGCCCCCAAGGATCTAGGATCCGGCGATGGGGACACTCGACGATCGGGTGGCGCTCATCACCGGAGTCGGCGCCGGGATGGGACGCGCCATCGCTGCCGCCTATGTCGCTGCGGGGGCGACGGTCGTCGGGGTCGACATCGACGAGCCGTCGGGCCGGGCGGTGATGGAACCGCTCGGAGAATCGGCATCGTTTCGAGCTGGCGACGTGGCCGACGTCGGGACCTGTGTCGGGTTGATCGCGGATGTCGTCGCCGACCACGGCCAGGTCGACGTGCTGGTCAACAATGCCGGTGTGACGCAGAGCCTGGCCTTCTTCGACGTTACCGAAGAGGCCTGGGACCGGATCAACGCCGTGAACGCCCGCGGCCTGTTCTTCCTGATGCAGGCCGCAGCTCGGGCGATGCGGGACCGCGGTACCGGAGGGCGCATCGTCAACATCGCCTCGATCGCGGGCAAGGGGTACCGGGGCACCTCGAACGTCGCCTACGCGGGCACAAAGGGCGCGGTGATCGCCATGACCCGCATCGCCGCGTCTCAGCTCGCTCGCTATGACATCAATGTGAACGCCATCTGCCCCGGGGTGACCCGCACCGCGCTCTTCGATCAGGTCATCGACGAGCTGGTCGATCGGTTGGGTGGCACCAGGGAAGAAGCGGAGGCTCGGGCGGTGCGTTCGATACCGCTCCGACGGGCCAACGATCCCGAGGATGTCGCAGCCCTCGCCGTGTTCCTCGCCTCCCCGGCATCGCGCAACGTGACCGGCCAGTCGTGGAACGTGGACGGCGGCCTGCTGTGGGACTGACCGAAGCTCGACGGTCGCCGGAGCGACCGTGTTCGAGACTGACCCGGTGCCGATCGGTGGCCTACGGTTCGCGACGAATGCTGCCCGGCGACCGAGAGGATCCGAGTGCCGAGCCATGACGAGGCTCGCCGTCGATCGAGCTCGACTCGGACGCTCGCAGATCGGTGACGCTGCCGGGTCCCGCCGTCGAGAGGGACTGGTCCGGGGGACCGTGCGCCGAGGCTGGGCGCTCGCCACCATCGCCGTCCTGCTCCTCGGGGCGTGCTCCGACGACGCTGGCCGAGCAGCCGATCAGGGCGCTGCTCGGGAGGCCTCCGACGAGACCGGCGACGGCGGCGCAGCGCAGTCGGGCGCCCCGAGCGTCGTCCCCGAGAACATCGCGGCTCGGATCGAGTTCGACGACGGCCCGCCGATCGAGATCGACCACAGCGATCTCGACGTCATCGTGGAGCCTACGGTGGCCGCCCAGGAGTTCGTCGACGCGTTCTACCTCGGTTCCGCCCCGGCCGACCTGCCAGCGGTGGTGCTCACCCAGCTGATCGCCGCCCGGTCGGCCGAGGCCGAGCTGGCGAGCCGAGGCGGGTCCGTCCTCCCGAGCGACAGAGCCGAGGCCGAGCAGATCGTCGTCGTCGAGCTGGCCCAGCGGTTGACCGGCTCGCCCGAACCGCTCGAGGATGCCCGCCGAATATGGGACGACGTGATCTACATTCGGTTCCTGGCCGAGCTGGTCACCGCCCAGATCGCGCTCGCCCGCCACCTCGAGGACTCGGCCGGGCCCGCCGACGGCGATCCGTGCCTCCGGCAGATCGTGGTCGAGACCGAACGCGCCGCTCGGGCGGCGCTGGCCGAGTTGCAGTCCGGTGCCGAGTTCTTCGTCGTCGCGATCGAGCGGTCAATCGGGTCGAGCGCAGCTCGAGGCGGCGATCTGGGCTGCGCACCACCCGATGCCTTCGTCGCCGAGTTCGCTACCGCTGTCATCGACGCCGAGGTCGGAGAGGTGGTCGGGCCGTTCGAGACGCCGTTCGGCTGGCACCTGATCGTCGTCGAGGGCTACGAAGTCGACGGGGCGCGGTTGGCCACCGTGTTGCTCGAGGGCCGCCAGCAACGGGCAACGATCACGGTCGACGAGCGAATCGGGACCTGGAACGGGACTGAGGTCGTCAGTCCCTCGGCCGGCGACTGACGCGCACGGGCCAGGTCGCCGGCGAAGACGATCCTGCTCG
>JAOTYQ010000903.1 GCA_029861725.1 Acidimicrobiia bacterium
GAAGGAACTTCATATGGCTTTATTCGAATGGATCGAGACCTGGTATAATCGGAAACGGCGGCATACAACTATCGGGATGCGGTCACCGTTCGAAGCATACAACGACCACATAAACGGTCAAGCATCCTAAACCAACAAGCAAACCACACTCCGGAATCAGGGGTCAGCGCCAACCGGCGACTGGCGGCGCTGGGTGAGGCCGACTGGTCGCTTGCCTCTACGTGCGAGGGTTGGACCCGTCGAGAGGTCCTGGCCCACCTTTTGGCGATCGAGGAGTACTGGCGGGCCCTGCTGGATGGCACGCGCAGCGAGTTGCTTGAGAGCTACAGGGGGCAGGGCCTGATCACTGCGAATGAGGTGATCGAGGCAGGGGTCCGATCTCTCGCAGAGCTGACTCCGCAGCAGCTGCTGGCGGCGTGGATCGAGCAGAACTTGGTCAGCCGTACTGGGTTTCGTGACGCGGAGGGCCGTGATCTGGAGTCCTCGATCGGTCCTTACCCCGCTCGGCTCTGGGCATTTCATGTGGCACACGAGATCGCGGTTCACGCCGATGATGTCGACATGCCGATCGACCCCGCTGAGACTGCGGACCGTCAACGGTGGTTGGCGGCAGTGAGTCGGTTTGCGCTCACCGAGCTCAAGGACGATGTCAGCGTTGAGGTGTCCGGTGACACCTATGTAGTGCGTCAAGGCGATCTAGTGATTGAGCTGGACGAGGCGGCGTTCGTTGCTGGGACCACCGGCCGGGCCGGGCCACGGGCCTTGACGCCCGAGGAACGGGACCTGCTCTCGTTGGGCTACTGATTCACCCGTGGTGAGCGCCAGGTTGGATGAGAATGTACGGGCGGTTTGGCGACACGTTCGTTGAGCACGAACCGTCCTCAGTTGTGTGTCGTCGCCCTTCGCCACTTGGAGCGGACGGCCCCCGATGAGCTGAAGCAGCCGGTCGCCTGGATCGACTCCGATCGATGAGGGTGGCCGCTGGTTGCGCCCCGCGTGACCTGGTACTCGGCGATCACACCTGAAGACCCGTGCTCCACTCGGCTATGCGGTCGACCGGCGGCCAACGACAGTGTCCTGGTACCGGTGTTCCGACCGGGTGAGGGCGCCCGGAAAGACCACCCAGAGCGGTCGTCGGTGATGGGGCCACGACGGCCACTCGGAGTGGCGGCGTCGCCAGGGTCGCCGGCGTTGCCGAGCACGAGCAGTGAGGATATATCGCTCGGGTCTGGTGGACTGGGTTCGGTGGGGATATGCGTGGGTCGACTGCGCTACTTGCCAGAGCGAGGTGAGCGCGCTCGCGATCCCCTAACCCGACTCGGAATCGAACGGGGTTTCCCCGATTCGGCTTCAACAGCGGGCTCTTACTGTGAAAGACATGGTTCGCTATCTGCTCGGACATCGCATCGACAAGCACTTCGCCCCGGGGCGCGTCTACTTCACCATTGATGGCGGTGACCGCCGCTTCGACACTTCGTCTGACGCCGTGGTCTACATCCGCTGGGCCGAAGCCGTATTGGCCGCCTGACTCGGAACGAAGTCAGTTCTCTCTGCCCGCTCCAGGGAGCAGGATTCCCGCAGGCTAGGTCAGGCCCAGCCTCCGGCGTAAGGGACGAACTGGCCCGTAGTGAACCGACTCGAACCGTCGAGGAACACGGCACAGAACGCAGCGCACTCCTCAACCGTTCCCAATCGCTTCTGCGGCACGCCGGCTTCGATCTTGGCCCGGATCGCGGGATCGTTGGCACCGCTGGCTCGAAGGAACTCCGGGAAGTCCATGAAGTTGGTGCCGACGGCGTTGACCTGCACGTTCTTGCCCGCCACTTCGGAAGCGACGTTCTTCACCAACATGTTGGCTCCGGCCCGTGCGGGCGAATACACCACGGCATTGCGTGTTGGCCTGGCTCCAGCCGCACTGGTGAGCATGAGGAACTGGCCGTCCTGCTGGTCGACCATCACCGGGATCACCGCTTTCAGAAAGTGATACGGCGCCTTCACGCATCCTTCGTACACAGCGTCGAGGTCTTCTGGTGTCGAGTCGGCGAACGAACCGGTTACCACCT
>JAOTYQ010000905.1 GCA_029861725.1 Acidimicrobiia bacterium
GTCGCCGTCGTCGTTGCCGCCTGGCTCGTCGTGGCGCGGCAACACGAACGCCGTGCGGAAGCCGACCGTCATCGCCGCTCGCAGATCGCCGGGGTGGGAGGCGACCATCATGACGTGCTCCGGATCGAACCCGAGCACCTCCGCTCCCCGCTGGTAGGCCTCGGGGTCGGGCTTGTAGGCGCCGAGCAACTCGCAGGAGAGGATGGCGTCCCACCAGAGGTCGTTCCTCTTCGAGCAGTCGACGGCGATGGCGAGGCTGAGCACCGTCAGCACGGCCACGGTGTAGCGGGACCGGAGCCTCGGCAGCGCAGGACCGAAGTCCGGCCAGGCGTCCATCCGGTGCCACACGGCGGTGAGAGCCGCCTTGTCGTCGTCGCTGAGGCGGAGCTCGGGGTGGTCGGCGGCGAGCGGATCGAGCACGGCGCGGTGGAGCTCGTCGGCGTTGGCCCAGGGCAACTCACCGGCCCGGACCTTGGCCAGGCGGCGGAACATGTCGGCCCGCCATTGGAGACAGAACGCGTTGACGTCGACTGCGTCGGCGCCGCGCTCGATGGCCAAGGCACCGACAGCCGACCTGGTCGCTCCCTGCCAGTCGAAGACGGTGCCCCCGACGTCGAACGCGAGGGCCTTGACGCCGTCGCGGGGCGGGCGGTCGCTGCTCATCGGCTCAGTCTGGTCGACCCCGCGGTCGTCCGCACGACCGGCTCAGCCCTGGAGGGTGGCCAACGTGAGCTGGAACGTGCCGGTTGCTGGCCGGGTGGAGCTGCCGTCGCCGCCGGCCACGACGAGCGAGTAGGCGCCGGCGCTCGGCAGCTCCCAAGGACCGATGGCGTCGCTGCAGTTGAGGTTGTCCTCGACCTCGCCGATCACGCTGCCGGTGGCGTCGATCACGAAGACCTCCAGGTCCCACCGGTTGGACGAGCTGCACTCGCCGTTCAGCGACTGGATCTGAACCGATATCCGCTGACCAGGCTCTGCATCGAACGTGAAGAGCTGGCGGTCGCGGGCGATGACGACGGCGCCGTCGATCGTCACCGGTGACGACAGATCGACCGGGGTGTCGACGAGAAGGAGCTTGCCGACCGTGATCCGGAACGTCCCGGTGGCCGGCCGGCTCGAGGTGCCCTCACCACCGGCGGCCACGAAGGAGTACTCACCGTCGACCGGCAAGACCCAGGGTCCGTAGGCGTCACGACAGTTCGGGTTGTCGATCACGTCGTCGATCACCTGACCGGACGGGTCGAGCACGCTGAGCTCGAGGTCCCACCGGTTGCTCGAGCTGCACTCGTCGTTGAGCAGCTGGATCTCGGCCGAGACCATCTCCCCGGCAACCCCCTCGAAGGTGAACACCTGCCGATCGAGGGCGACAGCGATGCCGCCGTCGATCGTGACCGGCGACGACAGATCGATCGGACCGCCCGCCGAGTTGGCCACCGCATCGGTCTGCACCGTTGGGGTGGCATCGAGATCGCTCCCGGCCGCAGCATCGGTTCCGCCGCTATCGGTTCCGCCGCCGTCGGCAGTGGTTCCCTCATCGCCGGTTGCCGTTGTGGAGCGGTCCTGGTCGCCGACGGCGTCGGTTCCGACCGGCGTGGAATCCGAGCCATCGCGCAGGACGACGAAGGCGAGCGCCCCGAGGGCACCGAGCGCCACGACGGTGGTCGCGACCAGCGCAGCGAGCAACGCTCCCCTGCCTCCGCTGCCTCCGCTGTGGCCGCCGGGCGTCGCCATGTCGGTCTGCCGCTCGCTGCGGTGAAGGCCCACGGCCGGCCCGTTGCTGGCCGGACCGTCCTGGGGAACCGTGCGAGAGCTGGCTGGCCCGATGTCGTGGGCCGCTGTGGTGTCGCCGGCGGACTCTGGTTTGTGCGCGCCTACGCCTTCGGGGATTGGGACGCGATCGGGGGTCGGGACGGTGTGAGGGGCCGACGTGGAGCCGGCGACCGCGACCGACGGGACCGTCTGGCTGCGTGGCTCGTCCGCCGCCGGCCCGACCGATGGGGGTGGGTACATCTCGATCGCCCGCGTCGCCGCTGCCGCCTCGGCCAGGTGAGCGACG
>JAOTYQ010000904.1 GCA_029861725.1 Acidimicrobiia bacterium
GGACTGCGCTGATCCGGCCGGTCACGGCGCTCAACGCACCCGGCCGGTCGGCCAGGCGAAGGCGGAGCAGCACGAAAGTTTTGTTCCGGTCAGCCACCGCCTCAGCCTAGGCAAGATCTGTGAACGGCCTGTTTCGACTCTGGGAACGCTCCGCTACTGCTCACCCAAGTTCGAGTGGATCGGTGTCGAGCCCACCGAGGATGACGTCGGCGAGCGAGAGGAGCACACCCTTCACCGAGTTGCGATCGCCCGCATCACAGACCGTGACGACGACGTCGTCGTCGAGCTCGAGGCTGGCTCGTACGGCCGGCGGCTCGGGTGCCGATCGCCGGCCGAACGTGTTGAGGGCCACGACGAAGGGGATCGCCTTCGCATCGAAATAGTCGATGGCCGCGAAGCAGTCGGCGAGCCGCCGGCCATCGACGAGGATCACCGCGCCGAGTGCCCCACTGGTGAGATCGTCGACGACGAAGCCGAAGTGCTCGGGGCCCGGCGTGCCGAACAGGTAGACGACGAGGTCGTCGTTGATCCGTATCCGGCCGAGGTCCACCGACACGGCCGTCGAGCCCGTCGGGCCGCCTGTCGAGCGGTCGTGGACACCGGCGGTGGCCGAGGTGATGACCGCCGCGGTCTGCAGCGACGCGACCTCGGAAATCGAGCTGACGAAGGTGGTCTTGCCGACACCGAACCCGCCGGCGACGACGAACTTGGCGGAGATCGTGCTGTCGGAATCGCTCATGGGTCGCAGCCTCCGCACGCCTTCGGGCGTGACGCGAGTCGGGCGTCGGTCGTTGCACATCGAGGTGGCCGGCCACAATCAAATCACCGATTGGCACCGAGAAGGTGCCAATCGCGACGTTGCGATGGCCGCGGCTCGTCAGCGCGGTCGCCGCCGCCTCCGTTGGCGCCTACGCCTGCAGCCAGGCGGCGATCGTTGCGGGATCGTCGGTCGGCTCGGCGTAGAGGAAGCCCTGACCCACCGCACATCCCAGACGTCGCAGCACCTCGAGCTGGGCCTCGTTCTCCACGCCCTGCGCCGTCGTCTCGAGCCGGAGTAGCTTCCCCAGCTCGACCAGCGCCCCGACGAGCTCGGCCGCTGCCTCGCTGCCGGCGATCTGCCGGATCAGGGCCCGATCGAGCTTGACCGCGTCGAAGGGGAGCTGCTGGAGGATCGTCAGGTTCGCGTTCCCGATGCCGAAGTCGCCGATGGCCACCCGGACGCCCTGCACGGCGAGGTCCCGTAGCACCTGGATGATGTCGTGGGCGTCGCCTGGCGGGGTCGGGCTCAGTTCGAGCCCGACCTTGATCCCAGGGTTGGCACCGACGGCATCGGCGATCGTCGGTGCGAACCCCGGGTGTAGGACCTCGTCGGGCGACACGTTCAGCCACAGGGTCAGTGGCTCAGCCCGTTCGGAACCGCGGTCACCGGTGAGATCGCCGAGCAGTGCGAGCGAGCGATCGAGGACCTGGCGGCCGAGCAGGTGACCAACGCCGATCTCGTGCGCCAGATGGACGAACTCGATGGCCGGCACCGGTCCCTTGTCGGTTCGGTTCCACCGGGCGAACGCCTCGCAGGCGACGAGCCTCCCGGTCGCGATGTCGAAGGCCGGCTGGAGCGCGGCCATGATTTCCTCGTCGCGGATGGCGGCCCGCAGATCGTCTTCCATCTCCAGGCGGCGCTCGTTGCGGACCCGCTGGTAGGGGTGGAACATCATGCCGGGTTGCGCTGACGTGCATTCGTTCGACGCCAGCCGAGCCCCCTCCAGGAGCATCTCGATCGTCGAGCTCTCGTTGTCGAGCATCACCGCCCCGATGCGAGGTGAGAGGTGGTGGGGCAGTCCGTCGACTTCGACCGGCTCGGTGAGTGCTTCGAGAAGGGCGGCCACCAGCTGCTCACCATCGGTTCGCCGCCGCAACGACGGCACGAACATCATCAGCTCACCCGGATCGATGATCGCGGCCCGGAGGTTCTCGTTGCACTCCCTGACTGCGGCGACCAGAGCGTCGGGCAGCTGCGGGCGGCGGAGATCGTCGGGGTGGCCTGGAAGTTCGCGGA
>JAOTYQ010000906.1 GCA_029861725.1 Acidimicrobiia bacterium
CGATCGCGTCCGACATCAGGTCTCCTCGAGTTGGGGGTTGTGTTGGCGGCGGAAACCGATCGGCCACCTCGGCCATGGTCGTGAACGAGTTCTTGGCTCCGACCGGCCAGGTGATCAACGAGCCGCTCGAGCATGAGCATACGACTACCTCGGCCCGTGCACCTGGCGGTGGAGGGGGGTCAGCACGCCGCCCCCATGCCGTCATGGATTGAGCCTCGATTGTTGAGCTTGTGCGGAGAGCCAGCTTCATGACCGGAGCGGTCATCACCACCGACGGAGGGCTCACGGCGCAGAGCCCGATAGGGACCTGAAGCCGGCAGCTCGGGTTCTATCGTGTCGGCATGACGCGCCCGAACCTGTTGCTGGTCATGGCCGATCAACTGGCGCCCCAGTTCACCGGAACCTACGGGCATCCGCTGGTCTCCACCCCGCATCTCGACGCCCTCGCCGAGCGGGGTACGCGATTCGACGCCGCCTACTGTCACTCGCCGCTGTGCGCCCCCGCTCGGTTCTCGATGATGGCGGGTCGCTCGGTCAGCTCCATCGGGGCGTGGGACAACGCCTCGGAGTTCCCCGCCTCCGTTCCGACGCTGGCCCACTACCTCCAGATGGCCGGCCACCGCACGATCCTCGCCGGGAAGATGCATTTCGTCGGCCCCGACCAGCTCCATGGCTTCGAAGAGCGCCTGACGACCGACATCTATCCAGCCGATTTCGCCTGGACGCCCGACTGGACCGCGCCCGACGAGCGAATCGACAAGTGGTACCACAACATGGATCCGCTGGCGGAGGCGGGCCAGGCGATCACCACCCATCAGATCGACTACGACGAAGAAGTCGGCTACACCGCCCGGCGCAAGCTGCTCGATCTCGCTCGCGACAGCGACGAGCGCCCCTTCCTCCTGGTCGCGTCGTTCATTCATCCTCACGACCCCTATGTGGCTCGACCGGAGTGGTGGGGACGCTACGACCACGAGGCCATCGACCTGCCCGACCCGATCGACGAGTCGCAGATCGACGCCCACACCCACCGCATACGCGCCGGCATCCAAGCCGACACGGTCGGGTACACCGAAGACCAGGCCCGCCGGGCCCGGCATGGTTACTACGCCAACACCAGCTACGTCGACGACTGGCTCGGGAAACTGGTCGCCACGCTCGTAGAGACGAACCTCATCGACTCAACGGTCGTGATGGTCACCAGCGACCACGGCGACATGCTCGGCGATCGTGGCGTCTGGTACAAGATGTCGTTTCACGAGCACTCGGCCCGAGTCCCCCTCGTCATGGCCGGCCCTGGCATCAGAGAGCGACCGGTGCCGAACGTGGTGTCGCACCTCGATCTCCTCCCGACACTGCTCGACATCGTCACCGACGGCACGGATTGGCACGATCGGGTGCCCGACATCGAGGGCCGAAGCCTCTGGGAGCTGGCGACGGGCGGCAAGGACGACGTGTCCGAGACGACCGGCGAGTACACCGCCGAGCTGACCTCACATCCGATCTTCATGATCCGCCGCGGCGATCTGAAGTACATCCACTGCGACGCCGACCCTCCCCTGCTCTACGACCTCCAGGCCGACCCGCTCGAGCGGAACAACCTGGCCGCCGAGCCCGAGTGGAACGACGTGGCCAGCACCTTCGCGTGCGAGGTAGCAGCGCGGTGGAACAGCAACGAGATCCGCGCCCGGGTCCTTGCTTCGCAGCGGGCGCGCCACGCCATCCATCGAGCGATGGAGCACACCGCGGGGGTCCAGTCATGGGACCACCTACCGGTCAACGACGTAGCCAACCACTACGTCCGCAACCACAACGACGTGGTCGACGCCGCGCTGCAGAGCAGACTCCACCTCCCGACCGGCGCCCGACGACGACCGTGACCCACCGTGCCGTGAAGGGAGTCCTGACCGCATCGGCCCAAGACCAGAGTGACCATCACCAACCAAGCAACTGCGAGCGGAGATCGCCATGGGTGAGCGACTGAACAACGCCAAAGGCCTCTACCTCGAGGCCATCCGCGACGGGAACTTCATCGAGGCGATCAACAACTACGCC
>JAOTYQ010000907.1 GCA_029861725.1 Acidimicrobiia bacterium
CCCCTCGACGGATACGGCGGCTCGCCGGCCGAACCGGGCGCCAACGGAGAGCGCAGCCTCTGCCCAGCCGGTGCGCCGACGCGGTCCTACAACGTGCACGCCATCACCACCGACGTGCCCGTCACCGAAGAGATCACCGACGAGACCGGGATGATCTTCGTGGTCAAGGAGTACGAGGAGCTGGCCCGCTCCGATCCCGACTTCAAGTATCCCTTGGCCATTCGGGCGAACCAGGGCGACTGCGTCGACGTGTTGCTGGTCAACGAGCTCGAGCAGCAGAGCCACGGACCGCGTCCGAACCTGATGAAGACCAATATTCACATCCACTTCGTACAGTTCGACGTGCTGGCATCCGACGGTGTGATCTCCGGTGCGAACTACGAGCAGGCGGTCCGGCCGTTCACCCAGGAAGACCTACACGCCGTGGTGACCGACCCGCTCGTCGCCGGCCAGACGCGTCTGACGGTCGACGATCCATCGATCTTCCACGCCGGTGGTGCGGTTGCGGTCGGGATCGACCAGATGCCCGACGTGGTCGAGACGGCCGAGATCGCCGCCATCGATGGCAACGACCTCATCTTCGAGACTCCGCTGTTGAACGACCACGCACCCGGCGAGCTCGTGAGCGCCGAGTTCGTGCGCTACCGCTGGTATGTCGCGCGACAGAACGGCGCGATCTACTTCCACGACCACGTCGATGCGCTCAACCGCTGGGGCAAGGGCCTGTTCGGAGCGCTGATCGCCGAGCCAGAGGGATCGACCTACCACGACCCGTCGAGTGGCACCGAGGTCTTGTCGGGCCCCTATGCCGACATCCACACCCGGGGTGAGGTCCTGCCCGGACTCGAAGGGAGCTTCCGCGAGGCCGTCATCTTCATGAACGACCGGAACCCGCTCACCGGGGCGTCGTTCAACCTGCGGGCCGAACCCCTGCACCGCGACACCGAGCGGGGCGCCGGACCGCCCGAGTTCGCCCTCAGCTCGGCCATGTACGGCGATCCGTGGTCGCCGGTGGTCAAGGCGTACGTTGGCGACCCGATCCTGTTCCGGCTGCTGACCAGTGCCACCGAGGAAGTCCACCCGTTCCACATCACGGGCCACACCTTCCGTCAGGAGCGGTTCCAGGAGGACTCCCCGGAGCTCACTACATTCGGAGTCGGGATCTCGGAGCGGTTCAACGCCTACGTCGCCGCCGCCGGCGGGGCGGCTGCCAGGGCCGGCGACTACTTGTTCTACAACGGCTCCCAACGGCACTTCGTCGAGGGGGCCTGGGGCATCCTGCGGGTCGAGGACTCCTTGGTCGACGGACTCCAGCCGCTGCCTGGCCGTCAGCCGCCACCGGCCTCGCCATCCGACGGGCCGACGACGGGCGCGGCCCCACCGTCGGCGACCGATCCCGGCAACCCCTGCCCGGGCGGCGCCACGGTCACCGACTTCGAGGTGACCGCCATCGAGATGCCACTGGTGTTCAACCAGGAGGCGGGCGTGAGCATCAACGCCGGCAAGCTGTTCGTGCTCGACGAGGACGTCGGTGCGGTGCTGGCCGGCGACAAGCGGCCTGACCCGCTCGTCATCCGGGCCAACGCAGGCGATTGCCTCCTGGTCGACCTGACCAACGAGACGACCCAGCCCGTGTCGTTCCACCTCGACGCGCTCGCCGTGGACCCGCAGGGTTCGCTCGGCGTGAACGTCGGCTACAACCCCGATCAGACAGTGCAGCCCGGCGAGTCGCGCCAGTACGCCTACTGGGCTCCAAGCGAGCTGGGCACGGTGCTCCTGCGCGACTTCGGCAACCTCTACCGCAACGGGCGCGAGGGCTTGTACGGCGCGCTGATCGTCGAGCCGGCCGGTTCCCGCTATCTCGATCCCCGCACCGGTGAGGAGGTGCGCAGCGGGCTCGAGGCGGTCATCGTGGCGCCGAACCAGACCGCATTCCGCGAGTTCGTGACCGTGTTCGAGGACACCGACCCCGACATCGGCCTGTTCGTCATGCCCTACGACACCGACGTCAACAAGCTGGTCGGCGTCAACTACCGCGTCGAGCCGCTCTCGG